>CAZZAK010000061.1:0-1909 GCA_964652515.1 uncultured Clostridium sp.
GAATACGGCCTTGCCAAGGCTGTGACGGGGGTTTGACTCCCCTCATCTGCTCCATAAGGAAATACGCTCGAACTTTTCGGGCTTTTTTAATACAACTAACTCATGTTTGGGTTAGTTTTTTTTGTACCTGCCTCCACGTGTCAAGCTTGGAAGTCATACAAAGACTATCCTACAAAGAAAGGATGGTATTTATGGTTAATATTTTAAGCAACAATATGATCCAGAAGTTAAAGGTAGATTTAAAAGTTTTAATCTATTTAATAAAAAAGAAATTGAAAAAGCAACTAAACATATTAATGATGAGATGGATGAATATGCTGAAGAATTTTATAACGAAAAAAATGATAAAGATAAAGACGATGGTTTTGAAAGATAAACCATCGTTTTGTATAGTATTTACTATTTAAATCATCTTTTCATTCTTCTAATTGCTAATTCTAATTTAGGATGTGGATCTTGCCAATTTTCTGGTTTTATAACTTTACCTATTTCGTTATAATGAGGTTTACCATCGGGAAAAAGTTTGCTCATATTTGCATGTTGAACAATATCAAATAATTGTTCTGGTTGAACTCCCATCTCAACTAACGTACCTAATGCAAAGTATATTGTATCTATCATTGCATCTGCTTGTTCAACAATATCTTGCTCTTTAGCAGCATCTAAAAATTCATTTATTTCTTCTAACATCCAGGCATATCTTTTTTTTTGCTCGTTCTTCTGTTAATGATATTGGTTTATCAGCAACTGGATGATTAAATGCTTGATGAAATTCTCTTACTTCTATATATTCTTTATTCATATCTATTTCATCCAACTATTCAAGTACTAAATGTTTTGCTTTCCATCTTTCAAATTCTTGTTTTTGTTCTTCTGTTTCAATTTCCTCATGATAGTAATGTTTAGTAAATTCACCACAAGAACTACCTACTTCTTTGCCTGGTGGGCAATAAGTTTTAATTCTAAGTTGTGGAATAGTTTGTGATATTTTACTAACCCATTCTTCTTCATTATTACTTATTTGCAATTCATTTATTGGATTAAACCTAATAAATTTAATAGAAATATTATATTTAGATAGCAATTCACATACTTTAATTAATTCTTCTTGACTATCATTAACTCCATTTATTAATGTATAATGAATTTCAATAGGATCATTTGTAGTATGCAATTTACTATATTTTTTCATTATTTCTTCATTTGCTTGTAAACTTTCTCTGTAATTTACTAAATATGCTAATGCTTCTTGTACAGACACATTTGTACTAGGTATTAAATCATATCTTTTACTATCAATAGGTGTATGCATTGAAAAATGAACTTTAAGTGGAATATTTAATTTACACACCATTTCTTTTAATCTTAAAATATTATTATTTGGCATCATAGTCGCAATTGCATATCCAATATCTTCATATCCTAATTTTTCTTTTATTAAATTTTCATTTTTATAAACTTCTTCAATTAATTTAAGGTTTAATAATGGTTCACCAACTCCCATAAAAGATATAAGTAATTTTTTCTTATTAGTTCTTTTATTACCATTTTTAATTAATGTTTGAAATAAACATTCGATAAAATCTTCAGAATTTATAGGAATCATTGCTTTATTTAAACCTTTATTCGTTAGATGACACATTTTACATCCTAAGTTGCAAAAATGATGTGTTGGAACACAAACAACATCTTTGTCCTCTTTATTAAATAGTAACGACATTTCAATAATTTTTTTATTACCAATGTCAAAAACAGTTTTTAATGTTCCATCGCTAAAATCTTTAAAAGTTCCCATGTTTTTAATCATAATATCTGCCTCCTGAAATAATTATAAAATAAAAAGATATTTATTTACAAATATCTATTTTTCATATTTTTTATTAATTTAAGTTATGGGTATAACTTTTTA
>CAZZAK010000061.1:2009-6805 GCA_964652515.1 uncultured Clostridium sp.
TTTTTGTATCTTTTTTTACTACAAAGCAGTACTGTACTTCATCTAATTTTGTTACTTTCATTCCTTCATCTAATCTTACATTAATTGGTGATGTATCTATAACAAAGTCAACTTTATGTGAATCAAGTAAACTAATTAATTTAGAGGTTGAACCAGTTATTATTGTTATTTCTATATTTGGATATTTTTTATGAAAATTAATTATTTTATCAAACAAGAAAAATGATCCTATGTTAGATGGCATACCAATAGATAATTTTCCTCTTTCAAGGTTTTCAGTTTCTAACATAGTTCTTTCTGCAACAATTAAATTGCTGTATGACTTTTCAACAAAATATAATAATTCTTTCCCTTTGTCTGTTAATTCAACACCATTTAAATTTCTATAAAAAAGTTGTGTTTCTAATTCATCTTCAAGTTTTTTAATTGATTTACTTACTGCTGGTTGTGATGTAAATCCATTTTGTGCTGCTTTAGAAATACTACCATATTTTGCTACATCATAAAAAGTTTTATATAAATTTAAATTTATATTCGTTTTATACATAAAACATCATCTCCAAATTACGAATCGATTAATATTATATCATCTTTTTCAAAAATTTTATAACCGTTTTAATAAATTTCACTAAAAATATGGTATTTCTTTTAAATATTTGCTATAATATAAATAGAAATTGATATTAATCTATTAATTTCTCATTAACGAGGAAAAGTTTGAAATAACTTAACCAATCGCTCCATAAAAAAATTACTAGTACTTATGTACTAGTTTTTTTATGGAACTATGAAAGGAGTCAAACTTTACCCGTCACAAAAATTACCAATAAAAAAGTTGACTATTATTAGCCAACTATTATAAGTACTATTGAACCACAAATTCAATAACATTTCCATCAGTCCAAAAATCTGCATTATATTCAACAGTGATTTTTTGTGCATTTTTTGGAACTTCATATAATACATATCCAACAGTCTTTTTACCCATACCAATAGTAGCAGATAAATCATTATATTTATCACTTCCGTAAATATATGAATCAACAGCTATACCATCCGCATAAGCATTAAAACTAAGACTGCTAACATATAGTTCATCGTTATCACTGCTTATGTTTTCAACTTCGAATTTTAATGCAATAATTTTATTACCATTCTTAGGGCCAAAGTATTCATCATAATTTGTTACATTTGTGTTCACTTCAGTCATAGTAATCTTCTCATATTTGTTTTGGAATGTTTCATTTACTCTAAATGAAGTTTTTCCATTTATATCCTTATAAGAATTTTTAGTATCTTCTATTGCTTCATTTAAAGAGTTAGAGCAACCATTAACACAACCAACAATACATCCAAATATAATTACTACAATAATTAAAGCCTTGGCCCAACCAGGTAGTCCGAATTTTCTACCACATTTAGGACATATTTTTGCTTTCTTTGTAATTTCCTCTTGACAATATTTACATTTCTTCATAGATTTTTCATTATTAGTATCCATTTAATTCTCCTTTCTATTATAAGTATATCACAAAAACTTCAAACAGACGACATATTTTTTAAAACATTTATGAAATAATTTACCTTGAAAGGTAGTGATATACTTTGACTAGCAGATATTCAAAAGAGAATTTATCATTAATGGTAAGAGTAAATATTAGAAAATATCGACTTATGAGAAAATATACTCTTCAAGAACTAGCAGATTTAACAGGGCTAACCCATGGATATGTTAGAGACTTAGAATGCTTATCAATTGATAAAACACCACTACTTGAAACAGTGGGCAAATTTGCTGATGCTCTAGAAATAGATATAAGGCAATTGTTTGATGATATCGTATAATATGAATTAAGAAATAAAAGAACCACCAGGATTCTGATGGTTCTTTTATATTCTATTTCTTTTTAGTTAATATATCATTGTATTGACTAATCGTATCATCATAATTTAATTTCTCATTACTGTTATTTTTTTTAACAGTTATAACCGTTGCCAATGCAAAATATATTGAATAAATTGACCCATTTGCAAATTTTGCTTTATAGTATTTATTATCTTTCCAATTTGGGAAATTATAGTTTAAATATTGTATTAAACATGCAACTAATTCTCTTTTTTGTGAACTGTTAGCCATATTACTTAAATTAATATTTTTAATTAGTTCAAGAATATTGTGTATAAATATTGCCTCTAATTCGTGATAATAATCGTAGAAATAACCGTTTTCCATAAAAAGTTGCTTTTCTATTTCTAAAGGTCTTAATACATTACCTACATGTCTAATATTGGTTCTAAGAAATTCTTTAACAAGACTATTTTTGGATGGCCTAATTGTATACATAGATTTACTATTTGAGGCTATTGTTTGATTTCTAACTAGATTAAAATATGTTAATGCTAAATCTTCATTCACCGTAAGTCCATAATCATTAATTAATACTGCTTCCTTTTTAAACAGTTTACCGACATTACCAACCCATATTGTTGGCAACAGTTCTCTTTTATCTTTTATATTGAATGTTTCAGGAAATTTCTTATAAGGTAGACATAGGAGACGCATTCTTGCCAGTGTAATATTAGCATCATTTAGTTTTTGTGCTTCTAAAAGACCACTAATATAATGACTATTGATTATATCATCACTATCCAGAAACGATATAAAATTACCATTTGAATTATTAAATCCAGTTAGTCTTGCCTGTAATGCTCCACTATTTTCTTGATGAATAACCTTAATATTCGGATAATTAGCTTCAAAATACTTAAGTACTTGCAACGTATTATCTGTTGATCCATCATCCACTAAAACTAGTTCAATATTCCTATAGTCCTGATTTAAAGAAGATATGATTGCCTTCCTAACGATATCTTCTCTATTATATACTGGTATTATAATACTTACTAAATCATTCATATTATTTCATCATCTTACTTAAACTATATGCATTGTAAAAGGCTTCCTCAGTACATGAATTAAAGTGATTAGTTGGAGTCTCTTCTTTAATATAATTAATACCTAATTTATTAAATTTTTTTTCGTCAAAAACGACAACACCATCATTTTCTAAATTAGTCATAGTTTTAATCATATTATATAAACCTAATGCTATTCCATTTTCTTTAGTTGAATCTAGACTACTACCTATAACTATTAACTTATTTAAGTCTACCTTTCTTAAATCTACCCCATTATAACTATCTCTAAGGAATCCATAATCAGTATTTACTACTCTTTTAATTATTTTGAGTAATAGTTTCTCGTATCTAGTAAATAATTTTTTATATTTTTCCATTTCACTTGGATTAGCTAACGGTGTCCCAGTAATTGGAGGATGAATAGCATATATTTTATGTACTCTTTTATCCTTTGAAGCTAATGCTGCAATAATACCACCAAAACTACTAGTAATTACATCTATTTCATGTAAATTAGCTAGATCTAGTGATTTAATGAAGTTTTGAGCAAATGCTTCTGCATTTATTTTAGATTTATCATAGCTATGAATAGGATAATCATAGAACCAGCTTCCTGTAAACATATTATGACCTGGGTCCATCGTTATACCAGTCTGTTCAAAAATATGTAATCGATATTCCATTTGACCGCCTATATATATTATAGGCCTTTCATTATCATCCAAAGCACTAGTATTAACATATAAACTCCCTAACTCATTAGGCTTATATCTTTCTTTCCCTTTTCTATAATTTATCATACCATCCCCCCCTTTTTTTGACTACTTACTATACCATAAAAGCAAACATTTGTCAATTTTACCTATGATACCTACTTTTTATCATCTTCTTACATCTTCTACTATCTAATTTGTTATCAATTAAAAATACTACATTTTCTAATGACACTCTTTCCTCTTCTAAAGATTGATTATCATCAATATTAAATTCTTTTTTTTGCTTATCTAAATGATAATAGTTAGATATATCATCACTATAAAATTTTAATCTATTATTCTTGTTTTTAATATTAAAGAAACTAATAGTATCTGATATAGATTTAATAACCTCTTTCTTATCAGTTCCATTAATAAGACTTCTACTGTCATTAAAATTACAAATAGTTATAACTGCAATATCATTCTTATCAGGAATCCAATACATCATTTCTATTAAAGGATTACTCTCTAACCTCCTCACATATGCACTTAATTCTAAATTTTCTTCATTCGATAAATACATATATTACCTCCCTATTATTTATTTATCAAAATATTTATTATTAAATATCATAGATGGCTTACACCAATCACTAATATCAATACCCTCTAACATATTATTAGGAATAATGGCCACTAAATACCATAGTGCCATATCATCCGTACCTACTTCAGGTACATTTTTATCTACGATAAAATTAATTTTATTATTATCTAAATTAACATCAGATAATGAAATGGATATACTTCCAGAACCAACCTGAATTGTTTTTATAAAAAAAGTATTGTCGGATATTTTATCTTCGTCAATACTTATTTTATTCGAATACAAAGAGTAAAACCTCTTTAATTCATCTTTAGAATTAATATAATAATTACCATTATTAACACCATTGAAATATTCACTGGTTTTTAATTCATAGAATGTAATCTCATTATTTATATATTTCTTATTAGTATTAATGGCAAATAATCCGTAAATACCTCTAACAAGAACTAAGATAACAATAAATATAAATACTATTTTCTTATACATCCTATATTCACCTATTATAATAATAACACATCATTAACAAAATGTGAAGTATACTTTACAATATTTTTTTAAATTGTTATACT
>CAZZAK010000062.1:0-6785 GCA_964652515.1 uncultured Clostridium sp.
ACTATTAAATTTTTAACTCTTCTAAAATCTATATTTTTATCAATTTTATCGATATTATACATATCTTTATGCTCTAATATATCACTATTTACTAATTCCATTAAATCATATCCAGAATTCTTTAAAGCATATCCGACTACATCAGTACAAACACCATACTCATCATCAGGATAACCACTAGAATAGTATTTACTTTTATATTTAGGTTTGGTACTAATATATTTAAAAGCATTATCTAAAATATCACTTTGATCATCTAATCCATCATTATCCACATCAATACTACTAGTATAAGTAGTAATATTAAAATCTTTATCACTATATTTCCTATGGGGTATATAATTAAAAACATACAATAGATAAATAAGTATTATAAGAATAATAAATAAAACAATAAACAAAATCCTTTTCATAATCTAATTATATCATTAAATTAAATATTATGATATAATATATAAATAAGTGATTAATTATGTATAGTATAAAATATAAAAAAAATAAAGAAGGAAAAAATATAGGTATAGACAGTTTAATTATTGATGCGAAAGACTTAGAAATGATGAAGTATTCATCGGATATAAATCTTATAAAATTATATGGTCTAAATTATACAAGAGGATATGATGCATTAATATTATGTTATAGTAAAAATAAAAATGAAATAATATCCATATTAAGAAATGGTTGGTTAATAAACAGAGATACATTAACAGAAGAATTAGCATTGTTAAAACTAAAATATATTTATAATATACTACAAGGACTATCTAAAATACAAACTAGTGATAGCATAGAAGCCATGTATACTAGTTTTAATATTAAACTATATGAATATGCCGAAAGTACACTAAAAAAATATTTAAAGAGTAATTATAAAAGAAAAAAAGGAGTACGAAATGGAAGAATACACAGGTAGAGAAATAGCTATATTCACAGATATTCATGGATTGTTAGAACCATTAGAAGCAACATTAAATGATATTAAAAAAAGAGGTATTAAAGAAATATATTCCTTAGGAGATAACATTGGTTCAGGACCAAATCCCAAAGAAGTATTAATTCTTTTAAAAAATAATCATGTAAAAACATTAAGTGGAAATAGAGAAGACTATATTATCTTTGGAGAAGAATCATTTTCATATCTAAATAAAGAAGAAATAGATAGTTCTAATTGGACTAAAAATAAAATAGGAGAATCTGGTAAGGAAATTATTGAAATTTATCCCCACTCATATGAATTAAATGTTGGTGGAAACAAAGTAGGATTATGTCATTTTCCTAATGATCCTAGATTTGACTATAATGATTCAAATAGAACAACATGGTCTTATCAAAAACACTTTGACAGTACAAGAACTGGAGAAAGATTAGACAATGAAGCATCTAATCAATTTAAATATACAAATAGTGAAGAACAATTCATAGAAATGCAAGCCCAAATTAATAAATATGGTAAAAATTCTCCAAGAACAAGAGGAATAATGTCTGCTATAAAAGAACCATTATTTAATGGTAAAAGTATATTTAATTTTGATGATATCTTCTTTGGACATGTTCATTGGGAACTAGAAGATAAAACTAATAAAACAAATTTTCACTCTTTAAGAGGATTAGCTATAGCTTATAGAAATGATCCAATAGATAAAGCATATTATATTATATTAAAAGAAAAGAAAGATAATAAAGGCTTTGATATAGAAAAAGTACTAGTTAAATATGATAGAGAAAAGATGAAAGAATCAATACTAAAGTCTACTATTGAAGATAATAAAATAATAAAATATGCAAGTATAAATAATTAAATAAAGTGAGGAATAATGAATTAGAAAAAAATGATATAAGAGTCAATATTGTTGATTTAGATTTAGATGATTTTAATATTAAGGACTATAATGCCATATATTTATGCGGTGGAGAGCCTAAATATCTAATGGATGCAATTTATAGAGAAAATTTATTTAGTATAATAAAAGAACAAATTAGAATAGATGTACTAGAAGTAAACGATAATGATAGATTATTAAGACTTATAAGAAGAAAATAACCCTAGGATTATTTCCTGTTAAAATATACTTATTAGTTATATAATTTTAACAGGAAAGGAGATAATATATGAATCAAGAACAAATTGGAAAATTTATAGCTAAGTGTCGTAAAGATAAGAAGATGACCCAACAAGAATTAGCTTCTTTATTAGGAGTAACAGATAAATCAGTAGGAAATTGGGAAAATGGAAGGAATATGCCTGATTTATCACTATTTAAACCATTATGTGATATACTTGAAATAACAATTAATGATTTAATGAGTGGTGAAAAAATAAGCAAAGAAAAATACCAAGAAAAATTTGAAGAAAATATTGTTAATACTATTGCTTATTCAAACAAAAAGATTAATAAATATAGTCATGTTATAGGCTTGATTTTAGTTGTATTTGGATTACTTATAGCACTATCAGCCGTAATTATGTTTCCAAGTGAAAGTAGTTGGGGGAGTATTTATTCAGTATTTGGAATAATAATATTTGTCATAGGAATTTGTAAAATTACTAATAAGTTGAAAATGTGGATAAGATTATTACTAGTTTTTCTAGTAATGATTGGTTCATTAGGTATAATGATGATTACTGATTATATGAGTGTAAAAGAATTTAATCAAGCTCCTATGATAAGAACTACTACTACTTATTTAGGTGGAGATAAAGAAGTTTTATATTATGACACACCATTCTATGATGTTATTAAATGTAATGATAGACATAATATAGTAAAGAATAAGAAATATACTCATGAAGAATTATTTGATTATTGTTCCTAAAAATAAAATACAAACGAGGTGAATTTATGGTAATAATTGGTAATATAATAGCATTAATAGCTTCAATATTATTAGTATATTGCGGTATAATTAAAGAAAAAAATAAAATATTATACGTTCAATCTATACAAATAGGATTATTTGTTATAAGTAACGTAATATTAAATTCAATACCAGGAGCTATAATTAATGCTATAAGTTTAATCAGAAATATCTTATGTTATAAAGATAAACTAGGATTAAAAGAAAAAATATTTATTACAATCATATCTATTATATTAACATTATATTTTAATAATATTGGTATAATAGGATTATTACCACTAATTAGTATGGTAGTATATATATGGTTTATGACAGTTAAAGATGTCATAAAATTTAAAATATTAATCATATTTACCGCATTATTATGGGCAATACATGATTTTTCTATTAAATCATACACATCATTTGTATTTGACGTATTAGGTATAATAACTAATACAATATCTATAATAAAAATTAAAAAAAGTAAAATATAAAGGATGGATAATATGATAATATTTTGTACAATATATTATATATTAAGTTATATACAAACGATCCCACAAATTGTAAAACTATTAAAAACAAAATCAAGTAATGATTATAGCATAGGAATGATATCATTACAGCTAATAGCTGTAATATGTTGGTCACTATATATATTCACTTCTAAACAAAGTATAGTAGTTTATATAGGAACAGTTACAGATTTATTATTATTATTTTTTGTAGACTTTTTAATTATAAAATACTACAAATTCAAATAAAATATGGAGGTTATTATGACTAAAGAAGAAACCGTTAGTTCATTATTTTTTCTAACAAATAAGCTTAAAGATATTGTAAAAAGAAAAGGTTGGTATAAAAGAGATATAAGAAGATTTAGAGTAGAAAGTGTAGCAGATCATATATATGGAAGTCAAATGCTTGCTTTTGCCATGTACTCTGAATTTGATTATGATGTAGATATCAATAAAGTAATTTTAATATTAGCTATACATGAAATAGCTGAAGCAATTCTTGGAGATTTTACTCCTTCTGAAATGTCTAGAGAAGATAAAGCAATTCTTGAAAGAAAAACAGTTATAGAGCTATTAGATATGATTCCTAACGGAGAAATCCTTAAAGCATTATATTTAGAGTATGAAGATCAAAAAACAAAAGAGGCAATATTTGCCTTTCAAGTTGAACATGCTGAATGTGATCTACAAGCTAAATTGTATGTCGAAGAAGGATGCTTCTCTCATAAATTTAATAAAGATGAATTTGTAGAAAATTGGATTGGTTATGACATAAAAAGACTTCCATATAATGATAACTTTAAAGAATTATTAGAATATGTATCTATTAATGATACAATAGTTATATCTCATCAAGATAATCCTTTTCAAAATGTTATAAGTTTTTATAAATTAGCAAACTCCTTAAAAGATAAAAAACGAAAAGGAGAGGAAATATGGAGAATAAACAAAGAAAAATATGGAAGTATTGCTGAACACATATATAGTGTTCAAATGTTGGAACTAATTATTCATTTGGTCTATAGTGAAAACATTGATATTAGCAAAGTAATAGCTTTAACAAGTGTTCATGAATTAGGGGAAATACTATTCGGAGATAAAGATGCCTTGACAAAAACAGATGAAGATAGGACTAAGGAATATGAAGATGCAATAGAAATTGCTAGTATCCTCACTAAAGGCAATGTAATAATAGCTCTATTAGAAGAATTCAATAATATGAAAACAAAAGAAGCAATATTTGCTAAATATTGTGATAAGCTAACACCTAGTATTATAAGTAAAATTTATGATCAGCAAGATTTAGTAGACTTAAATAATCAAAAAGGTAATAAACTATTAGATAATCCAATAGTAAAAAAACATCTTGATAATGGAGCATCATTCTCATCAATGTGGATACTATATGGACAAGAAGTATATCAATATCCAGAACCACTTAAATCTATTTCTGAACATATATTAAATAATACAATAGAAGAACCATATTCAACGATTCTATCAAAAAAATTAGGAATAAAAACAGTTTAATAAAAATATAGTATTTATCAACATACTATATTTTTTTTGCTATAATTAATCAAAAAAAATATGATATAATAATTATATATTAATGAGGTGTGAAAAAAATGTTACTATATAAAAATACATTTGATAATGTAAAAACTATAGGCTTTGATTTTCCTAAAGAAGATCAATACTATGCAAATGATACTGATGCAATAGTAGCCGATGGAATAACTAGAGATCCAATAGGTATTAGTGATTTTTCCAAATATACAAGAAAAGAATTCTTAGAAAAATATCCAAGACCTAGTGGAGCCAAATTAGCCTCTGAGGAAGCTTGTAATACATTTTCAAAAACAACTGGATCATTATTAGACAAAATAATTAAATGTAATGATAGCATTAGAAAACTAAATGAAAGATACATAACAGAGTGTGATTATTTAGAAAATGATTATTACGGTACCGTAGCAGCATGTATAAGCATAAAGGATAATGTATTAAATTATGCTTACATATGCGATTGTGGTGTTATAGTATATGATAAAAAAGGTAATATAAAATTTAAAACAAAAGATGACAAAGAACTATATAGTGATCCATATATAAATAAAATAAGTATTCCATGGAATTTACCTGAAACAAGGAAAATTGTAAGGAGCAAATATAGAAATAATTTAAATAATATTATTGATGGTAAATGTGTTTCATATGGTGCATTAACAGGTGAGGAAAGTGCTATTAGCTTTATTAGAAATGGTCAAACAAAACTAGAAGACGGAGATATAATAATAGTTTATAGTGATGGCTTTAGTAATTTTTTAACTGAAAAAGAATTTATAAATAAAATAATTAATTTTAACAAATACACTTTTGAAAAGTATATTGAAAATAAATCACATGAAGATTATGAAAAATATGGAAAAGAGAAAACATTAGTGATATATATAAACTAATTATATAAAATAAGTGAAAGGAATTTTTAAATACGTTATGAATATTAGAAAAGAAAAAATGGAAGAAATAATGAAATTAGTTATTAAAGAAGTTGACATTGCCATAAAAGAAGGTAATTCACCATTTGCTGCATTTTTATTAGATAATGAAGGTAACATTCTATATAAAGCCCATAATACTTCTAATACTGATATAGATCCAACTGCACATGCAGAAATTAATTTAATTAGAATGTCATGCAAAGATTTAAAAACAAAAGATTTATCAAATTATATTTTAGTATCTAATGCATGGAGTTGTAGTATGTGCTTTTCAGCAGCAATTAAAGCTAAGATTAATAGCTTTATTTTTGGTGCAGAAAGTGAATCTAATATGAATCCTAATGTTACAATATATGATATAAAAGAAAAATGTAAAAATGAAATTAATATTATTTCAGGTATATTAAGTGATGAATGTAAAAAGCAAATAGAAAAGACAAAGAATTAATCCAAATGAATGAAAAGATTAATATCAATTGGTTGATAACGCTTTTTGCAACACTTTCTAAAAATACTTATAAAGTAAGAGAAAATTAAAAACTAGATCTTACATATTTTATATAAAAAGTAAGTAAAAATGTACAAAAAACACCAAAAAACACTATAAATGGTGCTTTTTTATATATTTTTGATAAGGTGATATTTCCAACTAACCTCATTATAAAATAAGGAACTAAACAAGCATAAACAAATAGGAAAATAAAGAAAAATGTAGTATAATATAAATAGTTGATAAATTATGGTAAAGGGGGAAGTATATGAATGATAAATTAGCAACTATTACAAACCTTTTTGAAGGAAAAGAAATACGAAGTATTTGGGATTCAGAGAAAGAAGATTACTATTTTAGTGTTGTAGATGTTATTGCAGCATTAACAGATGCTAATATTCCAAGAAACTACTGGAGTGATTTAAAACG
>CAZZAK010000063.1:0-6549 GCA_964652515.1 uncultured Clostridium sp.
AATAATTAATTAATTCTTTACTTTGAAGTTCACTACCAATAATAGGTTCAAATGTTGATTCAACATCTACTTTAATCATATGTATAGAAGGAGCCTTAGCCTTAAGTTTAACACCATATCTACTACCCTGTTTGATTATTTCTGGATTTTCTAATTTCATATCTTCTAAAGAAGGTGAAGCAATTCCATACCCAGTTTGTTTAACAGTTTTTAATGCTACTTTTATCTGATCATATTCATGTTTAGCTTCATTAAATTCTTGAAATAACTTTAATAAATCTGTTTTAGATTTTATTTCCGTCCCTATGATATCGTTTAATATAGTATTATAAAGTAGAGAAGGAGCTTCAAGATTAATAATAACTTCTCCAGAAGAAGGATCAACCTGAGATAAATAAGCTCTGTTAATATATTCAGAATCATTAAAATTATCACAAATACTATCTACATCTCTTATTTTATTAACAGGCATAATACTAGATTTAATCTTTTCAATATAGCTTTTCTTAACTATATGATTAGAATTTAATATAGAAATCCAAGAAGGAATATTAACTTTTACTTCCATAACAGGAAATTCATATAAAGCCTCTTTTAAGATGTTATACATATCATTATCAGACATTTCTAATACATTAGTAGGAATAACAGGAACATTATATCTATCATGTAACTGATTAGATAACTCTATAGTTACATTATCATTAGGATGAGTACTATTTAAAATAACTATATATGGTTTACCAATTTCATTTAATTCATTAATAACAGTCTCTTCAGCCTTTAAATAATCAGATCTATCAAATTCAGATATACTACCATCAGTAGTAATAACTATACCAATCGTAGAATGATCACGAATAACCTTCTCAGTACCAATCTCTGCAGCTTCTACAAAAGGAATAGGTTCCGAGTACCAAGGAGTCATAACATAACGAGCACCATTTTCATCTTCAACACCCTTAGCATTATCTATAACATAACCAACACAATCTATCATCTTAATATTAGCAGTAAAATCATCAATAGTTATTTTTGTCGGAGTAGCAGGAACAAATTTGGGTTCCATAGTCATAATAGTCTTACCCGAAGCAGCTTGTGGAAGCTCATCTAATGTTCTTTTCTTTTCATACTCATCTGATATATTAGGAACAACCATTCTTTCCATAAATCTTCTAATAAAAGTAGATTTACCAGTTCTAACAGCTCCAACAACACCTAAATAGATATCCCCACCAGTTCTTTTAGCAATATTCTTTATCACATCTTTTTTATCCATAAAAACCTCTTTTCATTAAATACTATGACAAAAAAAAGATATTATTACATTAATATCTTTTTTAAATATTCCCCAGTATAACTATTTTTATTCTTAGAAACCTCCTCTGGAGTACCCTGGGCTACAATAGTACCACCAGCATCTCCACCATCAGGTCCTAAATCAATGATATAGTCAGCTACTTTAATAACATCTAAGTTATGCTCAATAACAATAACCGTATCCCCATTATCAACTATTCTATTTAAAATAGTAAGTAATTTCTTTATATCATCAGTATGTAATCCAGTCGTTGGTTCATCAAGAATAAATAAACTCTTACCAGTAGGTTTCTTTTGAAGTTCTTTGGCTAACTTAATTCTACCAGCTTCACCTCCAGATAATGTCGTAGCACTTTGTCCCAGTTTAATATAATCAAGACCTACATCACTAAGTACCTGTAATTTATGTTTAATCTTTGGAACATTATCAAAGAATTCTAAAGCTTCACTAACACGCATATCAAGTACATCAGAAATATTCTTATTCTTATATTTAATAGCTAATGTTTCACTATTATATCTCTTACCATGACACACTTCACAAGGAACATATACATCGGGAAGAAAATGCATTTCTATTCTTTTAACGCCATCTCCCCAACAGGCTTCACAACGACCTCCTTTAACGTTAAAAGAAAATCTATTCTTACCATACCCAAGTATTTTAGCCTCTTTTGTATTTGTAAATAATTCCCTAATATCATCAAATACCCCAGTATAAGTAGCAGGATTACTTCTAGGAGTTCTACCAATAGGATTTTGACTAATAAATACTAACTTATCAATATCATCAATACCATTAATCTTATCAAACTCTAAAGGTTTTTCTCTTGAACGATATAACTTACTACTAATAGCCTTCATAAGTATCTCATTAACTAAACTACTTTTACCAGAACCAGATACACCAGTAACACAAGTAAAAGTGTTTAAAGGAAATTTAACACTAATATTCTTTAAATTATTAGCACGAGCTCCAATAACTTCTAAATACTTAGAATTACCCTTTCTCCTTTTCTTAGGTATATCTATTTTCTTTTTACCAGATAAATACTGTCCAGTTAAACTATTAGGATTCCTCATAACTTCAGATGGAGTACCACAAGCTACTATTTCTCCTCCATGGTCACCAGCCCCTGGACCAACATCAACAAGAAAATCACTAGCCAACATCATATCTGTATCATGTTCTACTACAATTAAAGTATTACCTAAGTCTCTCATATCAAGTAATGAATTAATTAATTTTTCATTATCCTTCTGATGTAGTCCAATACTAGGTTCATCTAACACATAAAGAACACCAGTAAGCCTAGAACCAATCTGTGTAGCAAGCCTAATTCTCTGACTCTCACCACCAGATAAAGAACCACTACTACGAGAAAGTGTTAAGTATGATAAACCAACATTATTTAGGAAATTAAGCCTATTCTTAATCTCATTAATAACAATCTTACCAATTTCCATATCTTCATGAGATAATTCTAATTCATTAAACCATTTCGATAAATTTAATATAGACATATTAGAAACATCATTAATATTCTTACCACAAATAAATATATTAAGTACCATATCAGAAAGCCTTGCTCCATGACATTTACTACATGTTAACTCTATCATATAATTATTAAGCCAATCTCTAATCCAAGAACTAGATGTTTCCATATAACGTCTCTCTAAATTATTAATAACACCCTCATAATAATTACTACTTTTATTAACATTACCACTTTTAGTAGTTATCTTAAAATCAATAATCTCATCAGATCCATATAAAACTATATTTTGTTTCTCTTTAGTTAACTTATTAAAAGGTTTATTCATATCTATCTTATAATGCTTACATACTATTTCTAATTTCTTATAATCAATAGATTCCTTATCATCAGATAAAGTAACAATACAATTCTCATTCAAACTCTTATCAGAGTCAGGAATAATCAAATCAGGATCAATCTTAAGTTTAGTACCAAGCCCATTACATTCAGGACAAGCTCCATAAGGACTATTAAAACTAAATAATCTAGGTTCTAATTCAGGTAAAGAATAATTACACATAGGACAAGCGTATTTAGTAGAAAATAACACCTCAGAGTCTCCTAAAACATCTACACATACTTTACCATTAGCCTTATCACAAGCCAATTCCACAGCTTCAAATAATCTACTTCTAATACCATCTTTAATAACAATTCTATCTATAACAATATCAATCTTATCTTTAATATTCTTCTCTAAATTAATCTCACTAGATAAATCAAGAATTTCTCCATTTACTCTAACACGAATAAATCCCTCTTTTCTTAAATTATCAAATAAATCCTTATGAGTACCCTTTTCATCATAAACAACCGGAGCCATAATAATCATTTTAGTACCTTCTGGATACTCCATTAATTTATTAACTATCTCTTCAACACTTTGACTAGTAATAGGTATCTTATGAATAGGACAATAAGGAACACCAATTCTAGCAAATAATAATCTTAAATAATCATATATCTCAGTAACAGTACCAACTGTACTACGAGGATTATTATTAGTACTCTTTTGATCTATAGAAATAGCAGGACTTAATCCTTCAATAGAATCAACATCAGGTTTTTCAGAACCACCTAAAAACTGTCTAGCATAAGAAGAAAGACTCTCAACATATCTTCTCTCTCCCTCAGCATAAATAGTATCAAAAGCAAGGCTACTCTTACCAGAACCAGATACCCCAGTCATAACAGTCAATTTATTCTTAGGTATTTCAATATTAACATTTTTTAAATTATTTTCTCTAGCACCTTTAATAATAATCTTATCCATAATACACCTCACATTATGATATTATACAATTTTATAAATATAAAAACAAGATTATTTATCTTGTATTATATTCTTTAATTTATTCTTAATTCTATTAACAGTATTATATATAACTTTTATATCCTTATTAGTCATATTAGCTATCTCACTATTAGAGTAACCATCCATTTTATATTCAAAAATAGTCTTCTCAAAAGAACTAAGATTCTTCTTTAATAGAATAATAGTCTCATCATAATCTTCATAAGAAATAAATAACTTTTCAATATCTAATTCATCCTTAAATAAATGTTCCATACTATTATCAATATTAATAGCATCATTTAATAACTTATTCTTATTACCAGATACTTTTCTAATAAAAGAAATTATTTGTCTCTCAATACATACATTAGCAAAAGTATAAAAAGTAACATTATCACTCTCACTAAAACCGTTAATAGCATTATCTAAACCAATATACCCTTCTTGTATTAAATCATTAAGTTCTACTCCATGGTGATTAACTATTCCATATAAATCTTTAGCTTTACTAATAATAATAGGTTTATATTTATCATAAATAATCTTTATAGCCTCTTCATTCTTATCTCTTGCTAAAGAAACTAATTCAAAATCATTATACTCCATCATTACCTCTAGAATTAACAATATGAGCTATCATTATTCCACAAGATACCGAAGCATTTAAACTATTTATCTTACCTTTCATAGGAATACTAGCCATATAATCACACATATTCACTAAAGTATTACTAATACCCTTACCTTCATTACCAATAATTAAACAAATAGGTATATCATAATTAATATTATTATAATTTTCCCCATTCATATCAGTACCAATTATCCAATACCCATTCTTCTTTAAAGTATTTACTGCACTACTTAAACTATTAACTCTAACAATAGGATAATTATATATAGCTCCAGCACTAGTTTTAATAACAGTAGAATTAATATTACATGCTCTATCATTAGGAATAATAATAGAATCTACTCCTAAAGCTTCACAAGTTCTAATAATAGCTCCAAAATTATGAGGATCCTCAATATGATCTAACATAACAATAAAAGGATTATCTTTTTCTATATTTAAAATATAATCTAATTCATAAGTATCTACATCATCAACATCTAATACTATTCCCTGATGTACACCATCTACCTTACTATCTAATACCTTACTAGGTAAATAAGTATATCTAATACCATTAGTCTTTAATAAAGAAAGTATCTCATTATCCCTAAAATCTTCTTTTAAATATACTTTATTTATTTTCTTTCCATTAGATATAATCTCTTTAGCAACATTTCTACCATATATATACATTATTCACGCTCCAAATCATAACCCCAGTTAATAATACCCCCATCGATATTATAAACATTAGAGTATCCCATAGAAGTAAGTTCTTCTGAAGCCTTCTGACTTCTAACACCAGATAAACAATAAACAATAATAGTTGTCTCTTTATCTAAATCAATACTACTAATATTATCAAGAGGAATATTCTTACTACCTGGAATATGTTCTTTAGTATACTCATCAAGATTTCTAACATCAATAAGAACTATACTATCATCACTTTCCATCATATTATGAGCTTCCGTTGCACTAATAGTTTTATACCCACTTGAACAACCAATCAATAATAATATTAATAATAAACTAACTATTTTCTTCATAAGGACCTCCTAAAACATAAGTAATAATCTCTTTCATTCTCTTCTCATTTTTATCTAAATATAAATAACCAATTAATGTCTCAAAACCAGTAGACATCTTATAAGTAATAATATCAGTGTATCTAGGATGTCTTTCTTTCTTATAATTTCTTCCCCTCTTAACAATATCAATCTCTTCAGGACTAAGTATACCATTCTCAATTAACCCAGTAACTATCTTAGCCTGATTTTTAGCAGAAACATACTTAATAGCCTCCTTCTGAAGCATATCTACCTTAGAAATACCTGATCTAATAAGATATTCCCTAACATAGAATTCATAAATAGCATCTCCTAAATAAGCAAGAGCAAGAACATTAATATTATTTACATCCATTCTATACACCCAAGATAATTGTATCAAAACCAAACAAAAAAGTCCATATAAAAAGACCAGAAGTAAATTATCTGGTCTTTATATGTCATATATTTCATATGACATTATTATTATCTCTAATATTTAAATAATTATTCATTATTTTCTAATTTTTTATAATAATTATATCTATTAATTGCCCATTCTTTTTGACTATTAAGTAAATTATCTGCTTCGTCTTTATTAACAGTTTTTAAATTAGCATATCTATTTTCATTAGATAAGAACTTATCATAAGAATCAAAATCAATATCTTTTGAATCTAGACTAAATTTATTAATATCTGGATTATATCTAAATGTTAAGAAATA
>CAZZAK010000064.1:0-6346 GCA_964652515.1 uncultured Clostridium sp.
TGAGATAACTATTGATGATGATTATAATGAGAAGGTAGAAATTGTTCCAGAAAATATACCTTTAGATGTTATTTATGAAGATGATGATTTGTTAGTGGTTAATAAACCTAGTGGAATGGTTGTACATCCCGCTCCAGGTAATTATAGTCATACTTTAGTTAATGCTTTGATGTATCATTGTAATAATAATTTAAGTGGTATAAACGGGGAAATTAGGCCTGGTATTGTTCATAGAATAGACGCTGATACTTCTGGACTTTTGTTAGTAGCTAAAAATGATATGGCTCATATGTCTTTGGCTAAACAAATTAGTGAAAAGACTGTAACTAGAAAATATATTGCTTTAGTTGATGGTGTTATACAAGAAGATACTGCTACGATTGATGCTCCGATAGGCAGGGATAAAAATAATAGAAAAAAAATGTGTGTTACTAGTGATAATTCTAAGGATGCAATTACTAATATTAGAATTATTGATAGATATAAAGATTCTACTTTAATAGAGTGTTCTTTGCTTACTGGTAGGACACATCAGATAAGAGTACATATGAATTATATAGGTCACTCTATTATTAATGATCCGGTATATGGTAAGTGTTTTGATCCGATGTTTGGACAAATGCTACATGCTAAAGAGATCGGATTTATGCATCCAAGAACAAATGAATATATGGTTTTTAGTAAAGAGCCGCCTTTAGAATTTATGAAAATACTGGAATATTATAGGAGTAAATAAATATCTTTATTTATTTTCTTTTTTTTAGTATAATGTTTATTGAGAGGTGAATTATGGACTCAATTAAGATTAGTAATAAAGATACAATGGTTATGAGTTTAGTTCATTATTTTATTACTGAAAAGAATTATAATCCGGTAATAATTCATGGTATTAATGATGAGATATGGTTAGAAAACATGAAGAATGATTATAAGCTAATTAGAATAGTATCTCATTATATACATAATAATGAACAGTTAAATGCTGATAATTTTAGGACTAAACAGATTAGTAAGAAACTTAAGAAGAAAACATTTTCTTTGAATATGAATATATTAAATATATATGTTGATTTGGGAGATACTGTTAAATTAGAAAATAATGATTCTCATTTCTTAAGTTATTTCATTAGAAATTTATCAGATATTAAAAACAAGGATTTGAAAAATATATTTCCTGATATTATAGATAAGACTAATCATGATGAAAAAGGAATGGCATTACTTTTGAAAATTACTGAAGATATTAATAAAAATAATATTGAAAAAAATAAAAAAATTGATAGACTATTTGCTAAAAAAATTCCTTATATTTCTTATGTAATTATGGCTATATGCGTAATTATGTTTGTTTTAACGGGTGGTGGAAGCAATTTACATACTTTGTTGAAATATGGGGCTAATTTGGATATACTTACTAAATCAGGTGAATATTATAGGCTGGTTAGTTCAATGTTTTTGCATATAGGAATATTTCATATTTTATTTAATATGTATGCTTTATATGTAATAGGACCACAGGTAGAGGGATTTTATGGCAAGTGGAAATATTTGATTATATATTTTATCAGTGGTATTTGTGGTAGTATAATGTCTATGTCATTTAATCCTAATACTATATCTGTGGGAGCTTCTGGTGCTATATTTGGTTTGTTTGGTTCGTTACTTTATTTTGCTAATAGTTATCGGGGATATATTGGTTCTGTTATAAAAAGTCAAATTATTCCTGTAATTGTTATGAATTTAGTGCTTGGTTTTCTTATACAAGGTGTAGATATATGGGCACATATTGGAGGATTAGTTGGTGGATTAATAACTGCCAATATGTTAGGAACTAATGATGAAGATATTAAATTGTCTGGTATACCATTCTTCTTAATATATGTTGGATTTTTAGTATATTTGGGATTCATTAGATGATTTTGGGAAAGTTATTAACTTTCCTTTTTTTATATGCTATTTTCTTGACTAAGATGGATATTTGATGATATAATTTTTATAGTATGGAGTAGTGTCTAGAAAGAGTGATTTTATGAAGAAATTATTTGATTCAAAATTTTTAATTATAAGTGCATTGAGTATAGTAACTTTGATACTTTTAATAGTTTTTTCATTTTTCTTGTTTGATAGAGATGAAGCAGAGTTTTTGAAGAGTGGCTATATAATTAATCCGCTTAGTTCTGTTAGTGAAAAATATTTCTTTGATGAGGGAACGGGATATCGCGAAAATCTATCTTCAATGGTGGTTTTTAATGATATAGATGATAAGGAAGTTAAGGTGTTAAGAGATAGCTTTGTTCATTACGATGGTGGAGGTTTGGCATTACTTAAGAATGGAGCTATTTTAGATGTTGATTCTATTCGCGATGGTATGGCACAATTTTATAATATTTCTCCTGAATCAGTTATTGAGAGAGATGGAAATTCTTATTATATTGATTCTTTAAATGGGAAAATTAATTTAAAAAATTTTGTTGTTAGAATAAGCGATAATAAGTATCTTGCTATAGGTAATGTTAAATTAGGCTATACCGGTTCTCCTTCATTGATTGATGGTGAATATTTTGAAATTGTTTATTCAGAAGAGGGGATAGTTAATATAGAAAATAAAAACTTCAAATATGAATTACCTGCTGAAGGTACTAAAGTTTATGTTGGAGACTATATTATTGACTTGGGTACTAAAGTATTATCTTATAGGGATAATGATCTTATGTCTATTACTGCTATTACGATAGATGGTAATGAAAATGTTGAAATAATTCCTAAGAAAGAAGATACTAAGGCAAGGAGTAGTTCTTCAGACGAGCCTCCAATGAGTTCAACTGAGAATATTCCTGATAATCCTTCTTTAAATCCTTCAAGTTCTTCAGATACACCAGCGTCAAGTGGTTCACAAAATGATCCTGGTTCATCTGGTTCACAAGGCGGAAGTGGTGGTGGAGGAATTATTCCAATTAGTAAGAATGGCCCAAGAATATCTTTGAAGGATGCTAGTGTTGGACCTACTAATATTGATGTCGTTTTTGATGTTGAAAACAAAGATGATAACGATAATTATATGTTACAGGTTGTGAATGCTGAAACTGGAAATACTATCGATATAACTGCTGAAGTTCTTGATGATACTCCAATTGGTGTAAATTTGCTTACTCCAAATACTAAGTATTTGTTAAGTGTTATAAATAGAGAAACTAAGGAACAATATTTTCAAAAGGTATTTAGAACTGATACGTTTGGTATAACTTTAGAAAAAGCTTATGCAAAAGAGGAATCTTTGACCTATAGATTAAGTATAGGTAGTGATACTAAAGTTAGTGATGCTACGTTGACTCTATATAAATTTGATGAGGAGAGTGGAGAAAACGTTGAAACTGGCAAGAGTGTTAAAATAAGTGAGATGCCTATTTGGGAAACTGATGAAGAATATTACTTTACTTTTGACGGCTTGGAAAGTGATTCTATTTATACTGCTGTTTTGGATAATTTTGCTTTGCAGTCTGTTAATTTTAGAGATGTCTATAGTAAATCTGTTACGTCTTTAACCTTGAAGAAAATGCCAGTATTTCCTGATGAAAATAGCGATTTAATGAGCATTACTGAGGGTGAGAAAGCTAATAATTTTAAACTATACATGGGTAAGATAATTGACCCAGATAATGCTATTACAAGATATACTTACTATATATATAATACTAAAAATACTCCTGATGTTTCTGATGATGAACTAGCTATGGATCCCATTGTTAAAGATAATGCTAGTCCAATAACTGTTAGTTTAGGTAAATCAGATAATGAATTAAAGGATGATGTTAATTATTACTATAAAGTTATAGTGGAATATTTTGATAATGAAAAATATATGGAATATGAGACAATTGATAGTGCACCGTTTATAAAGAGTGAGATGCCTACTATTACTGTTGTTCCATTGCTTGATGAAGGTAGTGGCGATGATTATATTTCTTATAATACGTATAATCAAATAGGTGCTAAGATTTTTATTAACGATAAGGGATGTAATATAAAGTTACCAGATAGACCTGGTGTAAATTGTTCTGCTGATAATGTCGTAAAGGTTATAATTACTAAAACAGATAGAACCACTGGTCAGCAAATAACTGTTTATGATGAATTGGTAAATTTCAATTATGATGGTGATAATGTTGTTTCTCCTAATATAGTTGTTAGTAACCTAGATATGGGGACTACTTATTATATTAATGCTTATACAATTTATAGTAATAGTGAAGACGGTGCTTTAGAAAGAATACCACATGCTAGTGATTCTACGAAAACTATTACTACTAAAACTTTGGCAACTCTTTCAATGGAATGGAAGAAACCTTCTATTAGTAGTAAGGTAATTGAGGTGGATACGAAAATTACTGGTGCATCAACAGATGATACTATGAGCGTTGAGGAAAGTATTTCTAAGATAACTAAAATGACTTTTAAGCTATATAATGGCGATGTTCGCGATAAGATAGATATTTCTGAACCACTTGCTGTTGGCAATGTATATGGAAATTTTTATGAACGCTTTGGTATAGATTATGATTTAATTACTAATGAGAATGTTTTCAATATAACGATAGATTATTTAAAAGAGCATAATAATGGGAAGGTTAACGATCAATATACTATTGCTGCTTACGCTTATTATGGGGATGATTCTAATAAGCCTATAATGCTTGGCAATTCGACATTCCTATATGATGTTCCAGTTATTTATACGATAGATGACCTTGTTCAACCAGAAATAGCGGTGGAACCAATTAAGAATAATGATAAAGAGGGTAATGGCAATTATTTTGATGATATACCAGGAAATACTATTGTTGGATATGATATAGATGCTAGAATTGTTAATAATACGGATTTTCCTGTTCAAAGCGTAGTTTACAAAGTTTATGATAGAAATCATAATCCTGTTAAATTTTATATTAAGAAATCTAATGGTGAAATTGATTTAAGCAATCCAGTTGCTGAGTATAAGATTGATATTGATTCAGAATTGGGGGATAATCAATTTGCGTCTATGCCATTTGAAGTATTCATGAATTATGGTATTGTTTATGGTAATTTTGACAATGTGATGAGACGAGGCAATGAGTATTATGTAGGTTACTATTTAATTACTAAGGATGTTAATACAAATACTCTTACAAATTATCCTCAGTCTGATGATAGTCCTGGTGGCTATGGTTTGTATGAAAAGGAAAGCCCTAATAAAGCTTCTCCATCAATGAAGATGTATGTGTCTGAATCTACTGTTAATAGTGTTACTTATAAATTTTATATATCAGATCCTGATGTTGCACTTTATAAACAAAATGATAATTATTTATATTATAAAGTTGAGAATGGTACTGAGAATCTTGTACAGTTAGATTCATCAAACAATCAATTTACTATTAGTAATTTAAATGTTGGTGATATATATAATGTTTACTATAAGCTTAGTGTTATGAATACTGGTAATATAAATGAAGATATTACTGTACTTGATGATCCTAAGTTTAAGGATTTTCGTTTTGATGGAGAAATTAGTTCGTCTGATAGGAATTTTACTTATCAAATAAAGAATCAAGCAGATAAGAATAGGGTGGCTATAATAATTGAATCTGATTCAGAACTTTTAGATAGCACTTTGCAATATGATGTAACTTTTGGTGCAAAAAATAATAAAACCAATCAGCGAATAACTTCTTATATTATTCAAACTTCGAAGTTATCTGAGTGTTTAGGTGTTCCCGATGTTTCTGGAGATAGATGTATATTTGTTGATTATGTTACTTTGAAAAATAAGGGCATGAAATCCAATGTTGCCCATGGCGATATTATTGATATAACAGTTACAGTAAAGGCTGCTTTTGATACGGGTATTACTGGATATAATGTCGGTAATATAGGATATGGTGATAATAAGGATTATTATATATTTAAGCAATTGTCTAGGAAAAATACTGAATCTAAGTATTTAGTGTTAGATGCTAATGCAAATATAATAGATTGGACTAGATTAAGTACAAATATTCCTGGGTATTATCAATATAATAAATTGTTAAGAACTAATGCTTTGAATCCTATTTCTGGTATTAAGTTGAAAAGAATGGATATTGAAGAAAGACCGGAGCAATCTGAAATAGCATTGTTATTAAATAATTATGGTTATGTTAGAGCTTCTCAAACTACTGGTGAAGCAATTAATCCTAGAATTGTTAGCGTGGAAGATATGACAGCTTCTTCTTCAAATACATTTACATTTAGCAGTATTACTCCAAAAGCTGCTCCAGATAACAATAGTTATGTTCCTTTCTTATCTGGTACTGGTTTAAAATTAAAT
>CAZZAK010000065.1:0-5516 GCA_964652515.1 uncultured Clostridium sp.
CACTTCTTTTAAAAAGTACTTTTTTATTTTTGTGAACTATTTGGGGTTCACTTCAGTTTAGTTTCTTTTTTATGATATAATCATTGTATGGAGTTGAAATTATGCGTTATTTTATGACTTTTTCCTATGATGGTAGTAACTTTTTAGGATATCAAAAACAACCGAAAGGAAGAACTATACAAAAAGAATTAGAAAGTGTACTAAAACAAATAAATGGTGATAAAAAGGTAGAAGTAATTGCTTCTGGTAGAACAGATGCAGGTGTTCATGCAATAAATCAAAAGGCTCATTTTGATTTGTCTAAAAAAATTGAATGTGATAAATTAAAAAAAGCTATTAATTCTTTATTGCCAGAGGATATTTATGTTAAAAAAGTAGAAGAAGTTAGTGATGAATTTCATGCTAGATTTAATGCTATTGGTAAGGAATATATCTATATTATTAATACTGGGGAATATAATCCTATAGAAAGAAATTATGTTTATCAATATAATAAAAAATTAGACGTAGTGGCAATGGAGAGAGGTCTTAAATATTTTGAGGGAGAACATAATTATAAATCATTTACAAAGACTAACGAGGAAATAATAGATTATGTAAGAACTATTTCTTTGACTTCTATTGTAAGAGATAATAAAGATATGAATAAACTTATAATTACTTTTGTTGGTACTGGATTCTTAAGATATATGGTTAGAAATATAGTGGGTTTTTTAATAGAAATAGGTGAAGGAAAGAGAAATCCAGAAGAGGTTATTACTGTTCTTAAGAATGAGAATAGAACTTTTGCTGGTAAAACGGCTAATCCTGAAGGTTTATATTTGAGAAATGTATTTTATTAATACTTGATTTTTATTATAAAAAAAGGTAGAATTGTATTAAGGGAGGAATTATGAAAAAGACAGATTTTATATTTATTGGATTATTAATTGTTATTATAGTAGTAGCTTTGTTTTCTACTAGAGGTACAAAAGAAATTGAAATTGAATATCCTGTAACATTACAAGGTGATGTTGGTATGCATCAAGTTGATTATGAAGGTTATCGTGAATTAGTTGAGTCTGATGAACCATTTATGTTTGTTATTGAAAGAACTAATTGTGGATATTGTCAAATGTATATGCCAATATTAGAAGAAGTAACTAAAGAAAAGAAAATATCAATTTATTATATTAATACTGAAGAAGTTCCATCAGGAGATATTTCTAAATTGAGTAGTGAAAATAAATATTTAAAGAAACATTCTGATTGGGGTACTCCGACAACATTATTTATGAAAGGTGAAAATGTGTTGGATGCTCTTGGAGGATATGTGGAAAAAGATACATTCTTATCATTTATAGATGGTAAAGTAGTTTATGGAGAATAATTATGGGTTGTTATAAATTGGCTTTGGATTTTCGAAGAAAGTATCCTATGACAATAGGATTTAGATTGAAAAAACATTGTGATATTATTGATAAACATTTGAATCCTGATGAAAAAATTACGTATTTGTTTTATGGTCAAAAAAATACTGGGGTGTTTGATTTTGTTAATACTTATGTTGTTGCGTTAACTAATCAAAGATTAATAATGGCTACTAAGAGATTACTATTTGGGTATTTCTTTAAATCAATTACACCAGATTTGTATAATGATTTAATGGTTAATTCTGGTGTCATTTGGGGTAGGATTTTAATAGACACTGTTAAAGAAGAAGTTACTCTTACAAATCTTGATAAAACATCCTTAAGTGAAATAGAAACTAATATTACTGAGACGATGGGTAAGTTGAAAAAACAATATAATATACATAGAGGAAAAAAAGAAGAAAAATAGTTCTTCTTTTTTTGTCACAATTAAACAGTATCATCATATCTTATTATTGGGATGTGATTAAATGTATGATATTTATACAATAATGCCAGGAGATACTATTAATAGCATATCTTCTAAATTTAAAACTTCTCCAGAAATTCTTATTAGTTTAAATGGAAATATAAAGGAATTAATACCTGGTACAAATATTGTTATTCCTAGAAGGCCAAGTAACTATCTTGATTATTATGTGATAAATAAGGGTGATACATTATTTAATATAGCTAAGATGTATAATATAGATCCTAATTTATTAGCAGAATTGAATGGTATTAATACGAATGATTATATATATCCTAATCAAACAATTATTGTTCCTAAAAGGGGTACTAAATTGTATATTACCACTGAAGGTGATACACTAAATGAAATAGTTAAAGGATTAGATGCCAATATAGATAAATTATTGGAACAAAATAATAAAATATATCTTCAAAAGGAACAACTAATAGTATATAAATACGAATAAAATGGAGTAAAAACTCTTTTTTGCTTGAAATATATAATTATTTTTGATATAATGTTAATGCGATGGACCTATAGCCAAGTGGTAAGGCGTGGGACTGCAACTCCCTGATCGTTGGTTCAAATCCGACTGGGTCCTCCATTGGGAAATCTGTTCGAACTTTTATAGTTCGTTTTTTAATATAAGAAATTTGTTGTTAATTTATAATGTCAATGGTGAATGAAAAGTGAACATAAAGTTGTTGATAAAGTTTTTAATATTGTATATAATGTGTTTAGAGGTGTGATTATGGATTTTATTTTTAAAATAATGATTCAAATTAAGTACTCTGAATTATTAAAATTAGGAATTGATATTAATAAATATAAACAAGTTTTAAAAGATAAAAAATTTTCAATCAAATATAAAAAAGAGATAAAACCTTTTATTCAATATTTAGAAAAATATTCTGATCTTTCTATAGATGAATTAGACAAGAAAATAATTTTCGAACATATTAATAATATTTTAGAAACCTATGGAAGTGAAAATAGTATTAATTATATTTCCTTTATAAAAGAAAATAATTTAGAGAGCGAAAAAATAGCTCATCCTAAAGTATTAAGTGATATTAATTTTATAGAACTATATAATATAATGAAAGATAAGATATTTGAAGATAATATTAGTGATATTATTCTTGGTGGACATTCTGAAAAATTAAAAAAAATATTGGAAGCTAATCCTAATTTAAAGAATAAGCTGATTGAGAATTTAAATATTAATTATTTTAGTGTGAAGTGTTTGAGTGTTTTAGATGAAAATCCTAAATTTGGTGATAAAACTCTATTGGAATTGTTTGTTGATAAACTTGCTTATATATCAAATATAATAGAATCTGGTTTTTTTGATGGATTGAGATATATTTATGAAAACATTTCTGAAAGCAGGAATTTTATTGAAAAAAATATTGTGAATATAAGTGAAGATGTTTATTTAAGCAGAATTTTTGATATGAATTTTATTAATAATATGGGAAATGATACATTAAGAAAACTGTATAATAATGCAGATTGTCTCAAGAATAAGCAAATACTTCAAAATATATTTAAAATTAGCAATGTTGGTAATTTTGAATTAATAAAAGATATAATTAACTTTGATAGTAATGTTTTAGGCTTAAAATTAATAACTGACAAGGATATTAACTCCAATTTAATAGAAATTGATATGGGTTATAATAAATCTGAATTATTTTTAAATAAATTCATGGGGATAGAAAAAAAAGATATTGAATATATTAGAATTTTCTTACAAGAAATTAATAAAAATCATTTGCCAGATTCTTTTAGAGAGAAATATGAGGAAATATTAAGTTTATTGAATACTATATTAGGGGCAACTGATGAAGAGATTATATCTATGAGCAAATCATTTGATAAAAGTAAAAAAGAAGGATATAGAGAATTGATTAATCAACTAGAGAAAGACGGAAATAATGTAATTAGAGAAAATTTTAGTAATGAATTACAAATTAGGTATAATCAGATGAATAGTAGTGTCCATGCTTCAAATTGTGTTTCAAATAAAGGTAATGTATACTATGATAATAATGGACAACCAATTGTAAAATATGAATTGACAGGACAACCATTTACGTTGCTAATACATGCATTATCAAATAATGAAATGAGTCCCAACAATCATCTTGTAAAACAAATTCTTGATAATCCAGAAAATTGGAATAATATTTCTGGGGGGAACAAATTTATATCCACTTCATTGATTTCAGATAAGTATTTTCGAACTTATGGGGCTCCTCAACTGATTTATGGTTTTAGTTCTCTTTCTGAAGATTCTATAAAGTATATGGATTCTATAGATGCCGGAACTAATAGAGAAGCGGGAGAAAATCATGATTTTAATATGCGAGAAAGTTTATTTTTTCGAAACATAAATACTGTAACTTCTATAGATACTTTAGTGGAAGAAACTGCTAAAAAGAATAGTCGTTGGAATGAAGTTTTAATTACAAGAAGGAATAATGATGGTAGTAAAAGGAAGCCTGATTATATAGTTTGTATGGATAATATTAATGGGTATGCAATTAGGGCTGCAAAGTATTTTTGTATTCCTATTTATGTAATACACACTAATAAATATAATGAGAAACAGATGCATACAGAAACTAGCGGATTGGTTTATGACAATGACCAAGATTCAAAAAAACGTTAATAACTTTAAATTTCTTCAAGTTGTGATATACTTAAGCAATGCTGATGTGAATCCCGTTTCTTTGACATAGAAACAAAGTTCATATCAAAATTGTTTGAGTTTTTTTGTATATTATTTTAGTTTAAATAGATAATAATATTATGAGAATAAGACTTGGTTATGTTTCTATTGCTAATGCACTTAATATTACTGCTTCTAGTACATATACATATTCAGAGTATCTAGAGAATAAGAATATAGATAAATTAGATAGAGTAATAGTATCTAATCTATTAGCATTAGAGAGTATTTTAAAATATAATGTTAAAAATAATATTCATTTTTATAGGATGACTTCTAAATTAATACCTTTGGCTACTAAAGAAGATGTTTGCTTTGATTATTTAGATAAGTATCAAGAATATTATGATAATATATCTAAAATAATTAATGATAATAATCTAAGAGTAGATACTCATCCTGATGAGTATTGTGTATTAAATAGTACTAGTAGTGATATAGTTAATTCTAGTATAGAGATACTTAAATATCATTATAATATTTTAGATAAATTAGGTATAAAAAATAAGGTAATTATTTTACATGTTGGATCTTCAGTTTTTGGTAAAGATAATTCTATTAAAAGATTTATAAATAATTTTAATAAATTAGATGATAAAATAAAAGAAAGTATCGTTATAGAAAATGATGATAAAGTATATAATGTTAAAGATATACTTGATTTAGCTAGAAAGTTAAATATTAGGATGGTACTTGATTATCATCATCATTTATGTAATAAATGTGATGATATAGAAGAATATATGGAGGATATTTTAAATACATGGGTAGATACTCCTAAGATGCATTATTCTAGTCCCAAGAGTAAATTAAAAAAAGAATATAGGTCTCATCATGATTATATTAATCCTTATGAATTTATAGAATTTATTAATATATTAAAGAAGTATGATAGAGATATAGTTATTATGTTAGA
>CAZZAK010000065.1:5526-6236 GCA_964652515.1 uncultured Clostridium sp.
AAGCTAAGATGAAAGATGATGCATTATTTAGATTAGTTAGGCAGTTAAAATATTTAACGGATTATAAATTTATTGATGAAACTACTTTTATTGTATAGTTTCTTTTTTTTTGATATAATTAAATTGGTGATGTTATGATAATTACTTCATTATCTAATCCTAAAATTAAGGAAATAATAAAATTAAAAGAAAAGAAATATCGTGATTTAACTAATACTTTTTTGGTAGAAACTGAACATCTAGTATCTGAAGCATATAGGGCTAAATTACTTAAGACTATTATACTTTTAGATGGAGTTAGAAATCCTTATCCTGATATAGATACTATATATGTAACTAAAGATATTATGAAAAAGATTAGTTCCTTAGAAAGTATCAGCAATATAGTAGGTATAGTTAATAAGAAAGCAGAACAAGAAATAGGGAATAAAATTTTAATTTTGGATGATATACAGGATCCTGGTAATTTAGGTACTATAATTCGTAGTAGTGTAGCTTTTGATATTGATACTATTATATTAAGCAATAATTCTGTTGATTTATATAATTCTAAGGTATTAAGATCTACTCAAGGTATGATATTTCATAAAAATATCATTGTTAGAGATATTAATAGTTATATTAAAGAATTAAAAGAAAAAGAATATCGTATATATGGAACCAGGGTAAATGATGGTAATGATATTAAAAAAGTTATTCTTCCTACTAAA
>CAZZAK010000066.1:0-6099 GCA_964652515.1 uncultured Clostridium sp.
TCTTTATTATATTCATGTATATCTTTAGAAAAATTTAATTCTATATTATCTATAATAATATTTTCAATATTATTTTCTTCATAAATAGTAGTTTCGCTATTTAGTCTATTAATTACAAGGTTATAGTTAATACTAGTTCCTTTTTGTGACGTTACTTTAATAGTAAATTCATTCTTACCAGGAGATAATTTTTTATTACCTATAACTTCATACCTAGCTTTAGAGTTAATAGTAGTAGCTTTAATTTCTACTTCACTATCATTAGTATCTATTTCATATGATAATGTATCATATTTAAAATTATCGATTTTATGTTCATTAATAGATATACTATTTAAGTAATAGTTAGGATTACCATCTTTTGGAGCACTGGCATTAGTTGATGGCATATTTAAGTATGTTGGTATTACAAATGTTATTTCTTTATCTAGGGCATTGACACTATTGTAAGCATTATATACTTTAGCACCTTCAGTTAAAGGAGCAGTTAGGTTTTGCATATATTGGTGAGTATATCTACCAGTGGATACTGATACAGCAAATTTTTGAAAGTATAATGTGTCTTGGCCTATAGCTATATAATCTTCTGCCAAGAATTGTGCTCCTCCCATAACTGATTTTTTAGGAGTATCCCAAACTCTTCCATAAGATGTACCTCCAGCATAGTCTCCTAAAGACGCAGCCCATAACATTCCTCTTCTTTGAGGATTAGATCCTGTTGCTCTTATATTAAAGAAATTATATACTCTATAAGTTTTTCCATTATATTCTACACTTGATGCATTATTTCCTTCTTGAATAATTCTTGATGCTAAATGAGAAGGACTTACTCCATATGTATCCCCTGCCAGGATAAAATCACTAGCATAGTTATACATAGATTCTTCTCCATAATATTCTTTATAAATATTTGGCATAAATGTTTTATCTAACATATTTCTTATTAGGTTTAAGTTTTGATATGTTGGTTGATAAGATAATACTTCAAACATAAAGATATTTTTTTCGGTTAAGAAGTTTCTAGGATCCATATAATACTTTATAGCATCACTTGATGCATACCACCAATTTGTTTCCGTTGGATGGCGATTAAAAGTATCTGTTTCCCAGTTATAACTTACTGGATCTAGTGAACGATATCCCTCTCCATATGTATAATATAATAAGTTTCTTCCTAAGTATGATTCGTTTTCTATTACTGTATTCCAATCTAATTTAGTATTTAATAATCTAAATCTCCAGTTAGGATGTTTTTTATGAAGTTCTATTAATGAATTAATATAACTACTAGGAAATCCCATATTAGTTAAATATTCACGATATCTAGTTACTTCACTTTCATTAACGTTAGTAACAGTTCCCCTATAAGTATATTCAGAACAAACATATCCTGTCTTTCCACTGGCATTTACTTGATACCATTTAGAACACATTTCATTGGATCCAGCATTATCATTTAGAATAGTCATCTCTTGATTACATGATAATCCAGTTATAATAGTACCATCAATCGAATTTCTCATATTTAATACTATATCTTCAGCACTACAATCAACATATGCTTTATTAGTATATTCTATTTGATAATCATCCTCATTCATTTCATAATCAGTATAAACGTAACTAGAACATACATACCCTTCTTTATTAAGTCCATAACTTACTTTATACCAGTTAGGACAGTTATTAGTAGATCCAGCATGTTCATCTAGTATGGTAAGAGCTTTATTACATGACAAAAGAGTAATGTGTTCTAATGATCCTACACTAGGTCTTACATATAATGGATCATTATCTGTAGCATTACAGTTAACAAATCCTGTCTTATATGTTTCAGCTTTAACATTACCTATTAATAAGAGAAAAATTGTAATTGTAAATAAAAACTTTTTCATGATGGTCTCCTACCTTTATATCATTATAACAAAATAAGACTTTTTTTGCTATCTTAAATTATTACTTTACAAAAAGAAAAAGAGTATTATGTATAGTACTCTATTTTTTATAAAAATTTATATTTGTCATTAATTATCAGACATTTGTTTGCTATAATTACAATAAGGAACATTTGATGTGAGTGTCGTCCTCCAATCTTCTTAAGAGAAAGGAAGTGGCTATTAATGAAAAATAAGACTTTTATAATAAAAGTCCTAAATCTCATTGCCATTATTTTATTACTTTCCACCTTACTGGTGCTAGCAGTAAAAGAATAGACACTCCAATCAGCACTGATTGAGTGTCAAACCAATAATTGAGTATAATACTCAATTTATAGAGGCGACATTCACTTGCTACCCAAATGTTCCTCTTTTTTATTTTATGCAATATTTCCTTGCAAATACATAATATCATATTTTTTTGCTTTTTTCAACATGTTTTATTTATTTGTCATTGATTATTAGACAAATGTTTGCTATAATTACAATAAGGAATGCTTAATAAGTTGGGTGGAGCCAAACTTCTTATGAAGGGAGGCGATAATATAAGTAAAAAAGATTTTTTAATATCTTTTCTTATTTTCATTATATTACTTCTAATATTATTGCTTTTTGTAGCACTAATATAAAAGAAATCCACCTAACTAACGCTTAGTTAGGTGGAACCCAAAAATTATTGGCTACACCCAACACGCAATTATTGAGTGTTCCTTTTTTATTTTATGCAATATTTCCTTGCAAATACATAATATCATATTTTATATAGTTTGTCAAAATGTCAATAATATTTTGAGAATAAAATCCTATCTAATTAATTTATTCTCTAGACAATATGGGACAACTTCGTGTTTTAATGTATTTGATAATATATCTGTTTCCTGAGAACTTTCATACCATTTAAATTCTTCTATTTCCTCTGATATTGTTAGTGTCCCTTCTAAAGTTCCATTATATTTATATACAAAAAAATGAATTGGTGTTTTACCATCACTTGTAGCTATTTCATCAAATTCCATTACTAATTCAAATAATTTTTCATCAAATATTGCTTTATTTCCAAGTTCTTCATGGCATTCTCTTATAGCAGCCTCTAAAGGGGTTTCATCATTTTCTACTCTTCCACCAATCATTTGAAATGTTGGCCTTTTTCTTGGCTTATCAATTAATAATTTTTCATTTTTAAAAAACATTGTTCCTACAACATCCATATTTTTTCTCCTTATTTATTAATAATTTTATATAGGTTTCCTAGTTAAAGGATTCCCTTTAATCTTTATAAACTTTTCATTCCTAAAAAATGATAACACTGTATTTAGGTAATTATCAAGTAATCCAAGTTGTAGTAATTCCAAAAAGAATTCATGCACTTTATCATATTCAAAAAGATCAGAATTTGTAGAAAAGACTACCCATTTTGTTATTTCTATTGAAGGTCTGGCTCCTTTTATAAAAAGCATTGTTTTATCATTACTCTGAACTTGTAATTTAAACTCTTTTCTGTTAATTAATTCCTTGGCCTGGCATCGGAATAATTTTCTCTTTTTTATTTTACAGTTAATTTGTAAAATTATTTTTCTATATTTTTCCGGGATATTATTTTCTTCAAATAATTTATCTATTGTCTCATAACCATTATGATAATATACATTATCATAATCGTTACAGGCAAATTCTCTTCTAACTTCATAACTGCATCTTTTTATGTCCTTAGAATTAACAAAAATATATTTTTCATTATTTCTTTTCATAATTTTACTCCCCCTAAAACATTATAATTATAACATATGAATTAAGTTTATACAACTTATCACTTATGGATATCTTTTCTTTTTGATAAACTATTTTCTCTTTCTAAAAGATATTCCTCAAATGTTATTTGGTGTGATTCTTCTTCGATTAATCTATATGCTTCTTCAAAAAATAAACATAATCTTTCTTTAGTATCTTTATATAAAGAATCTATTTTACTTCTTCCATCTGGCATTATATTTTTAATAAATATATAGAATTTATTTATAGAATATTCATTATCTAAAAGATTAATAAATCTTAATGTTATATTTGTATTATTCTTGGAAATATTCACTTATTGTATATGTAGCATCAGAAATATTATATCTAATTACTCTATTATTTCTAATTCTAATTGTTTTATCAAAATTACTCATACTATTTCTCCTTATGAAGTTAAAAACTATTATAACACGTATAATTAAAAAAGATAGTATTAACTATCTAATTTAACACTTACTAGTTTACTTACACCTGATTCTTGCATTGTTATGCCATATAATGTATCAACATATTCCATTGTTTTTTTCTTATGAGTAATTATTATAAATTGTGTTTTATTTTTATATTTAGATAAGTATTCTGAGAAAGTTAAGACATTAGCATCATCAAGAGCCGCTTCTACTTCATCAAAGATACAGAATGGTACTGGTCTTACATTCAATATAGCAAATAATAATGCTATTGCTGTAAATGTTCTTTCTCCTCCAGAAAGGGAACTAATATTCTTTAAGTTCTTTCCTGGTGGAGTGGCTTCTAACTCGATACCTGTTTCTAAGATATTATCTGGTTCTGTCATATAGATATCAGCAGATCCTCCTTTAAATAATTCAGAAAATACTTTTTTAAATTCTTTTCTTATCTCTTCAAAAGTACTAGCTAATTTTTCTTTCATAATACTATCCATATCATGAATTATTTCAAGAAGTGTGTCTTCTGCTTTATTTAAGTCTTCCCTTTGATTAGATAAGAAGTTATATCTTTCTGATACTCTTTCATATTCTGCTATAGATCCTGTATTTACTTCTCCCAAGTCACGAATAATATTCTTTAGGCTATTTACTTCTTCCCTAGCCTTAGCCTCAGGAATATCTAAGTGATATTTTTCACGAGCATTAGAATATGTCATATTATAATCATTAGATAATGTTTCTAATAGTGTATCTATTTTAACATCTAATCTATTTATTTTTATTTCTAAGTCATGAACTGTTTTTTCTTTATTAGATATATTCATATTAGATTCATTACTTAATTTTTCTAATTCTTCAATATCGTTATTTAATTTATTAGAGTCCATTTTATATAATTCGATATTCTTATTTAATTCATTTATTTCATTATTGATATTAGTATATTTTTCTCTTAATTTATTTAATTCACTATCACTATTATTATTCTTAATACTATTAATACTAGATACTTCTTTAGATAAATCTTCTATTTCATTTTTTAAATTATCATAATTATTGTTTTTGTTTCTTAGTAATTCTTCAAGGCTATCAATATTAATTTTTATTTTAGTTAAGTTTTCACTTGATTCATTTAAGCCTATATTAACAGTAGATAATTCTTTTTCTAATTCTTTTTGATTATCTTTTAAATTAGATTCTTTTTTCTTATATTCATCTAATTCATATCTTAATGATATTGAATCATTAGTTTTTACTTTATCTCCTCCGGTAATAGAACCACCTATATTAATTACTTGACCATCTAGTGTTACTATTTTATATCTATTATTTAGTATTTTATTTATTTCAATAGCTCTTTCTATTGAAGTGACTACTAAAACATTACCTAATAAATTATCTATAACATTTTTAAATTTATCTTCATATGTTACTAAATTATTTAATGTATTGATATACCCATCTATTAAAGATATTTTATCTAAGTCTTCAGTATTAACATATCTAGGTTTCATCGTATCTATAGGAAAGAAAGTAGCTCTTCCTAATTTATTATTCTTTAGGTAGTTTACTAATTCACTAGCTATCTTTTTTGTTTCTACGACTAAATAATTAGAAGATGTTCCTAGTGATGTAACTAATGCTAATGAATATTCATTTTTTACTTCTATTAAGTTACCAATAGTGTTATATATGCCTGTAAATTTAGGATTATTTAAAATACTTTTTATTGGTAATGGAAGACTAGTACTATTATTGATAGATTCTTCTAAATAATTAATTTTATATGCAACATTAGTTAATTCTCTATTAGTATCATTTATTTTAGTTTCAATATTATTCTTTTTAGTTCTTAGTTCACTATAGTCATGAGTATTTTTTTCATATTCTTCTTTTTCTAATTCTATTTTATGTTTTAAAATATCTAATCCTTTACCTAATTCCATTAATAAATTATT
>CAZZAK010000067.1:0-6040 GCA_964652515.1 uncultured Clostridium sp.
TTTTCTTGCATACCTTTACTCATTTTAGATAATTTTTGATTAATATCTAAATCTAAATCTTTTAATAATTTTTTAGCTTTCTTTTCATCAAAATCAGAATAAAAATCTTTAAAGTAATCAATTACTTCAGATACTTTCATTTGTTTATTTAAGTATGTTCTTTCTGGTAAATAAGATATTACTTTTTTGGAAGATACTCCTACTTTATTTCCCTTTACTAATATTTGTCCTTCAGTTGGAGTAAGTAGGTCATTAATTAATTTAATTAATGTTGTCTTACCGGCTCCATTTTTACCAAGAAGTCCTATTATTTTACCACTTTCAATATTTATATTAACATCTTTAAGTACATGTTTATTTCCATATGATTTACTTAAATTTTTAATTTCTACTAAATCCATATTATTCATCTATCCCCTCTAAATATTTAATTGAGTCAGCTTTACCTAATCCTATTCTTTTCATACCTTGAAAATAACTTTTAGCTAGTGTTATAGCATACTCATCTTTTAACTTTCCAATTAGTTTACTATCTTTTGTAACATACTTGCCATTTGTTCTTTCTGTATAAATTAGTTTCATACTTTCAAGTTCTGCTAAAGCTTTTTGCATAGTATTAGGATTAACTTTAAAAGTATTAGCAAAATCTCTTACTGAAGGAAGTTTTTCTCCTTCTTTAAATACTCCTGATATTAAATATATTTTCATATATTCAAGTAATTGAATATAAATAGGAATATTATTATCAAATGTAAATTCCATATTTCACCTCACTGTATTACTCGCTTAATACAATAATATTGTATACTCTATTTTTTAAATTGTCAATAAAAAAACTATAGAAATTAATCTATAGTTTTAATTTATTTTATTTTTCTTGATTCAAGATAATATCTCTTATCGTAACTATGTCCCATAGAGAATGTTTTTCTAGGAAGTGCTCCATCTAGAATAACTGTTCTAAACAGTTCATCTTTACTCATAGCTTTAAATAAGAAACCAACATTATCGTTTCCTTTAGCCATACTTCTTGTAGTATCATCTCCATGAATATAGTCTATCTTTCCTTCGTTGTTAGCTAAGTATTCATCTAAAAACATTTGAATAGAACCTACTGTTATATTAGATTTTGGATTAGAAATATATAATTTCTTATCCATATATTTAGTTACTACTTCCACTTCTTGACCAATTCCATCTTCGTTAATATCATAATATTTATATAATTCACTTAGTAAGTGTTCTGGATTAGTATTAAATATTACGCGGTGAATTGGTTCAAATTCTAGGGCACTACTATGAAGATTTACTAATTCAACAAGAGCATATCTTGCTGGATGATTTAAGTATTCTTCTTCAGACATAGTTTCCTTTAATTTTTCATAACAAGTTTTAGCAGTAGCTAAAGAATGGTTTCCATCACCCATAGCAAATAATAGTACACCTTTACCAGATACAGTATATTTTTTATCAAAATTATCTTGATCTGCCAAAGATTCTAATTTAGATATTACACTATTAATACTATTTTCACTTAATTTATATCCTTTGATGTGTCCACCTTTTTGCATTAAATCAAAGTCATAAACAACATCTTCATTAGTTACTTCATGTTTTAATGATTCAATAATATTTTTTTCTGGATCATCTATTAATATCATAATATGAGGTAATTCTAATAGAGCATTTTCTCTTACTTTCATTCTTGGTGGTATTCTTTCAATAACTGTCTTTTCTGTAGCTCTAATTAATGTTTGAGATCCTTTTTCATAAGAATAGTCTTCTAGGTCAACCATTCCTATTAATCCTTCTCTTACTTTTCCATCATTTTGAGTTCTTTCTAGATAAATCATGCTATCCTTGTATTCATTAAACATATCATTATCTAAATATTCTTTCATGGTAGAATTAATTTTCTTAATTCTATCTTCTTCATCACTAGAACCTAAATATATTTCAGGTAAAGTTATCCTTAATGTTGATGGTGCGTCTCCGACTATATTATTAACTTCATCCCAGTAATCTGGTTCTGATGTATATTGATCACATGCTACGACTGACCATTTTGTCATATCAGCATTTTTAGGTATCAATATATTAGCACTTTTAAATGGTATTTTCATTTTTTAATCACTCCTTCTTCTTTATTATAACACTATTTTTCATATGAACAACTATTACATTTAATATTTTCTTTTGTTTGGACTAATATTCCATTACATTCTGGACAAACTCCTACTGGTAAGTCCCAGGTTGCTATATCGCATTTAGGATAATTATTGCATCCATAGAATATTTTTCCTTTTTTAGTTTTCTTTTCAATAATCTTACCACCACATTTAGGGCAGTCCATTATTTCTTTAACTTCTTTATCATTTTTGATATATTTACATTCTGGATAATTTGAACATGCTACAAATTCTCCATACTTACTTCTCTTTTTAACAAGTGGACTACCACATTTAGGACAAGTTTCACCAGTTTCTTCAGGAGCTTTCTTTTCCATATTAGAAAATGCTTCTTTTACTTTTGGTTCAAAATCATTATAAAATCTATTTAATAAGATTAGGTGTTCCAAATTACCATCTGCTATTTTGTCTAAGTCATCTTCCATTTCTTTAGTATAATCAACATTTATTAAATCTTTAAAGAATTCTTGTAATTTATCAGTTGTTTCGATACCTATTTCAGTTGGATGAAATTTTTTCTCAATTAATTTAGCATAGCCTCTTTCTGTAAGTATTCCCATAGTAGTAGCATAAGTGGATGGTCTTCCTATACCTAATGACTCCATTTTCTTAATTAAACTACTTTCAGTATATCTTGCTGGTGGTTTTGTAGTATGCATAGTATAATCAATACTATCAGATATAATAGTTTCAGTATTAGATAAATCTGGTAAGATATTATCTTCTTCTTCACTATCATTATATACTTTCAAATATCCATCAAATTTTAATACTGTACCTGTTGCATTAAATTTATAATCATTATTATCTAATGTAATCGTAGTTACTTCTACTTTAGCATCTTTCATTAATGAAGCTAGAGCACGATAATAAATTAATCTATATAGCTTATATTCATCATTAGTTAAGTATTCTTTAATATTTTCAGGTCTTCTATTAATACTAGTAGGTCTTATTGCTTCATGAGCATCTTGAACATTATCTTTGTTTTTGGATACTTTAACATAACCCACATATTCTTTGCCATAATTATCATTAATAAAAGCATAAGTACTTTTAATGAATTCATCAGATAATCTTGTTGAGTCTGTTCTCATGTAAGTAATTAAACCTACTGTTTCATCTTTTAAGGTAATACCTTCATAAAGTTTTTGTGCTATCATCATTGTTTTCTTACTTGTAAAATTAATCTTATTTGAAGCATCTTGTTGTAATGTAGAAGTTATATATGGATATTTAGACTTTCTTGCTTTTTCTTCACGATTTATATCTTCTATTTTAAAAGTACTAGATAATTTAGAAATAATTTCTTTAGCAATACTCTCTTCTTTTATCTCTATTTTATCTTCTTTATATTTATTTAATTTTGCTTTAAATTCTGGAAATGTAGCTTCTATTTCGTAATAATTTTCTGGTATAAATGCTTCAATTTCTCTTTCACGGTCTACGATTAATTTTAGGGCAACGCTTTGTACTCTACCAGCAGACTTACCTCCTGTTTTAGATTGCATTAATTTACTTAATCTAAAACCTATTATTCGATCTAACATTCTTCTTGTTTCTTGTGATTTAACTAAGTTATCATCAATATCTCTAGCATTATTAAAACTATTTAAGATAACGTTTTTAGTTATTTCATTAAAAACAATTCTTTTATATTTATCTTTCTTTAGTCCTAATGTATCATATAAGTGCCAAGAAATGGCTTCTCCTTCTCTATCTGGGTCGGTTGCTAGATAAACATAGTCTGAATCTTTAACTTGTTTCTTAAGCTCTGTAACAAGCTTATTTTTACCTTTAATAATTTGATAATCTGGATGAAAGTTATTTTCTATATCAATGCCTAGTCCATATTTTCCTTTAGTGGATAAATCTCTAATATGTCCTAGAGAAGATACTACTTTATAATCATGTCCCAAGTATTTTTCTATGGTTTTACTTTTACTTGGAGACTCTACTATTACTAATTTTTTTGCCATATCTTTTTCCTTTCATTAAAGATTATATACATAGAAAAATTATTTTGTCAAACATTTTTACTATATGTATATTTAATAGACATTATTCATAATTTTCTATAGAGGGATATTATGAATAACTTTATAGAATACTTTTATAATATTAAAGTAAGTGAGATAGAAAATAAAGATAATTACTACTCTTTTTATTATTTAAATAATTTATATAGATTATATATTAATAATGATAATATCAATATTAATATATATTACTTAAATAAAAATATGTTAAATAATACGTTAGTGTCAGAAATAATTTTAAATAAAGATTCTGGTATGATAAGTAGTTATGAAGGAATTAATTATATTCTCTTAAAGATTAATTGTAATCCCAATAAGGATATTACTTTAGATGAAATTAATTATTTATCTAATATTATTACTAGAAATGATTTAAAAATAGACTATGGTATTCTATGGAGTAATAAAATAGATTACTTAGAAGAATTGATTTATGAAAATGGTAAAAAGTATCCATTAGTCGTAGATAGTTTTAATTATTTTGTAGGTATGGCTGAAAATGCCATTAGTTACTATAATAATATTCATGAAATAAATTCCAATCCTATATTTTATATATCTCATAAAATAATTAGACCTAATGATAAAATAGATACTATATATAACCCATTTAATATAATATTTGATTATAAAGTTAGAGATATAGCAGAATACATTAAAAATTCTTTTTGGAATAATAACAAGAATATATTTATAGAATTAGATAATTATTTATCTTATGAATATTTATCTATTTATGATGTTAAATTATTAATATCGAGAGTACTTTATCCTAGTTTTTATTTTGATACTTATGAAGATATATTTATTAATAATAAAGATGAGAAAATAATAAATAATTATATATCTAGATCAAATGAATATGAAAAATATTTATCTAATATAATAGATTATTTTAAGATAAGATACCCTATTGAAGAGGTATTATGGTTAAAAAAAAATAATATTTAAAAATATTATTCTTCAATACTAACTACTTTAATTACTTCAGGTACTTCATTAACTAAAGCTGTTTCTATACCATCTGACATTGTATCGTCTATAAAAGGGCAATCTTTACAAGCACCAGTTAATTTTACATAGGCTACGCCATTTTCATATTTAACAAATTCTACATCTCCGCCATCATTTTGTAAATATGGTCTTATTTTATCTAATACTTTTTTGATATTTTCTTCTATTTGCATTTTCATCACCAATAAAATTATATATTGAATTTACTTTTAAATCAACAAAAATTTGCTTTTAGAGTATATTTTTGATATAATACACGTATGTGGAGAGATAGTATGAATAATATTAATATAGGAGATATCATAAAGGTTACTGTTACAGGTATTCAAAACTATGGCGCATTTGTTATGATTGATGAAGAATATGATGGGCTTATTCATATATCAGAAATATCTAAAGATTATGTTAAAGATATTAATGATTATGTACAAATTGGTGATGAAATATATGCTGAAGTAATAGACTATGATGAAGAAGCTAATAAATATAAGTTAAGTATTAAAAATATCAACTATAAAGATGGTAGTAAAATTGAAGATGAAACTAATAATGAAGGATTTCTTCCATTAAAAGAACACCTTGATTTATGGATGAATGAAAAAATAAAAGAAATTATGGATAAAATGTAAAAAAGTGTTGACTTTTTTATTCATAACGTGGTATATTATTAAATGTCAAGCCGATTGGTTTGTTTTAGTGGGCGATTGGCTCAGTTGGTTAGAGCGTCTGCCTTACAAGCAGGATGTCATAGGTTCGAGTCCTATATCGCCCAACATTTTATGTATATATTGCCGAAAT
>CAZZAK010000068.1:0-6029 GCA_964652515.1 uncultured Clostridium sp.
CATTAGCATGTGTTTTAGTATTAGAATTTTCTGCTCGAAATGTTGGACCAAAAGTATAAGTATTTTTATAAGCTAATGCAAATGTTTCAGCTTCTAATTGACCAGATACTGTTAAACTAGCTTTCTTTCCAAAGAAATCTTTATCATATTCAACTTTGCCTGATTTAGCTACCCTATCCAAATCAAGTGTTGTAACTTGAAACATTTCACCTGCTCCTTCACAATCAGATGCTGTTATAATTGGAGCATGGAAATAAATAAATCCCTTATCTTGAAAGAATCTATGTATAGCATAAGCAGCAACACTTCTTACTCTAAATACAGCATTAAATAAGTTAGTTCTTGGCCTTAAATAAGCTTCTTGTCTCAAAAATTCACGAGTATGTCTTTTTGGTTGTATAGGATAATCTTCAGGACAGTCCCCAAGCAATTTAATATTCTCTAATTTCATTTCAAAATCTTGTCCACTACCCTCTGATTTAATAATTTTTCCAGTAACCTCTATAGCGCTACCAATATGGAATTTTTGAATGTCAGAAAAGTTATTTAAATTATTATCATATACTACTTGTAAGTTTTTAAAATAAGTACCATCATTAAAATCAATAAAACCAAAATCTTTTTGTTTTCTATGATTCCTTATCCAACCACAAATAGTAACTTTCTTACCAATATAGTTTTCTTTAAATAAATCTTTAACATCAATCATAATATCCCTCTTTCATGGACTATTATATCACAAATATTAGAATTTATTTATATCTTTTGTTCAAATATGAAAAATATCTTTTAGGATTATCCTTAATACTATCATATAAAGCTGGATAATTTTTAATAGAATTAATAATATTAACGTCATCTTTATCCATATGTATGGTATTATCCTTCTCATAAACCATTAATTCTTCTCTACCAAGTAAATAATCAGATGTAACACCAAAAAAGTCGGCTAATTTTTCTAGATTCTTATAAGAAGGATTTCTAGTAGCATGCTCATATCCTGAAATAGAAGCTTTAGATACACCAATAATACTCCCTAATTCACTTTGATTAAGACCTCTAATATATCTTAGATTTTTAACTCTACTTCCTATTATCATAACTTCTCCTTAAGAATTATCTTTTTTCTTTTTATCTTTCTTTTCGTTGTTATCATTGTCTTCATTTCTATTCTTATTAGAAGAAGCTAAGAAAGTAACTTTATCAGCAATCATTTCCACTTTTTTCTGCTTAGTACCATCTTCTTTTTCTACCATTCTGGTCTGTAATCTGCCTTTTACACCGATAACATCTCCAGTTTTGCAATATTCATGAGTATTCTCAGCAATACCGGTCCATAAAATACAGTCCAAGAAATCAGTATCATATTCCCCATCAATATTCTTATAGTTCCTAGGCACAGCTAAAGTTATAACACTTTTCTTTTTACCATTTTCAGTAACATACAATTCCGGGTCTTGAGCAAGTCTACCTACTAAAATAACACTATTCACCATACTTTACCTCCTTTCCAATTAGATTAAAACATATAATAAAAGCCACTACAAATTAGTTATTTTAAAAACTGATTATATATATATTCAAAAAAACAAACATTAATTTTTATTTTATAAAAAAAATAACAGTATCATAAAAGTTACAGAACAAAAATGCAAAACAGAACGAAATAGCAAAAAAAACAAAAAAAGCAAATAAAATTTTGCTTTTTTTAAAATTTACACTAATTTTACATCATTTATCTTCTTTTATTTTATATATACTCATAAAAGAATCCGCTATAGCTTTAGCATATATATCCATATTATCTCTCATATTATTTCTATCAAGAGGACTAGTAATATAACCGAGTTCCAATAAATAAGTTTCAGAACCAGTATTACTTTTATAATATGGGTTTTCTAAAACTGCATTCTTTTCTAAATTAGCATTTCTATTATCAACATAAGCTCCTGTAACAATACCACCAGTTTCTCTTATCATATAGTAGTAAGTAGATTCAGTAGTTACATCATATGGAATTTGTCCTTTTTTTCTATAACTTTCCATAGCCTCTCTTATATCATAACTAGTAAAATTACGACTGTATATAGAATTATACATCTTATTTTGCATATTAGCAGATATATTTAATCCAGTATTATTAAGAATATTATTTGTTAAGGACTTAGCAAAGTCATAATTAATATTCTTAGCAGTATATACCTCTAAACCAGAAACACTAGAACTTTTCCCACTATTCATATGTAGAGAAAAAGTATATTTAGCGTGCACTTCATAAGGAATAACAGCTCTACCATGAGTTCCATATTCCTCTAATAACTCATCCTTAGTTAAATCGTTCTTTTCTCTTGTTAATTTAACTTTAACACCATTACTCTCTAATTTATCTTTAACTTTATCGGCTAACTTCATAGTGAAATTGCTTTCTCCAACACCGCCAGAAAAAGCTCCACTATCCATGCCGCCATGCCCTGGATCAATAACTATATCATATATATCCTTATCACTATTTCTAATAACACTCATCATCATAGTAGGATAATCTAGTTCACTATCAATAACTATTTTTTTATCATAATTACTCATAGTATAGTAGATAGTTTTATCATAATCAGTATCATTATCAATACCATAATATTGATACTTTATATTACCTTCATCATCTTGATATGAAGAAGCCACAAACAAATAATATTTACCAATTTCAATATCATCTAAATATAATCCATCATTAATATAACTAGAAATAAAATATTTGTTATTTTCTTTCTTTAAAGGAATATACCTAAACTCTCCATTATATAAAACTAATTTCAAATCTTCTTCTAAATTAATATTACCTTCAATATTCAAATGAGTTCCATAAGTATAATATTTGTCAATACTAAATCTTTCTTCCATAATTTCTAATTTAGGAATACCCTTATCCTTAAAATAAGTATCATATACTACATAACCACCAAAACCAACTATCATAATTAATAGCAGTATAAATATTTTTTTCATTTACCCTCCTATATTTAGATTAAGAAGTCTATTTAATTCAACAGCATATTCCATAGGTAATTCATTTCTAAATTCAGAAATAAATCCTAATATGATTAATTCTTGAGCCTTTTCTTCACTAATACCTCTAGACATTAAATAGAAAAGTTTATCCTCTTCAATTTTAGAAACAGTAGCCTCATGAATTAAAGAAGAAGTAGAATTATCTACTATATTAGTAGGTATAGTATCACTTTTAGATTTAGGATCTAATATAATAGTATCGCATTTAACATTACTAATGGAATCATGAGCCTCTTTTATTATTTTAACAGTTCCTCTATAAGTAGCATTACCACCATTTAGAGCAATTGACTTAGAAATAATATTACTCTTTGTATACGGAGCAAGATGGATCATTTTAGCCCCAGTATCCTGAATCTGATCTTTAGAAGCAGAAGCTACTGTAATACAAGAACCCCTAGCATATTTACCCTTTAATATACAAGCAGGATACTTCATATTAACATGAGCCCCCACATTACCATCAATCCATTCCATAACACCATTTTCATCCACAATAGCTCTTTTAGTAACTAAGTTATATACATCACTACTCCAATTCTGAATAGTAGTGTATCTACATTTAGCATTCTTACCAACAAATATTTCTACAACAGCCGCATGCAAAGCATCTTCAGTATATGTTGGAGCAGTACATCCTTCTATATAATGTAATTCAGAATCATCATCAACAATAATTAAAGTTCTCTCGAATTGACCCATATTCTTACTATTAATACGAAAATAACTTTGTAAAGGTCTATCTAATTTAGTATGAGGAGGAATATATATAAAAGTACCACCACTCCATACAGCCCCATTTAAAGCCGTATACTTATTTTCATCATACTTAACTAAAGTATTAAAGTATTTTTTAAATAAATCTGGATATTCTCTTAATGCACTATCAGTATCAAGAAATATAACATTTTTATCTTCAAGTTCATTAATCATATTATGATATATTACTTCACTATCATATTGAGCACCCATACCATCCAAATAATCACGTTCAGCCTTAATAACACCCAATTTATCAAATTCACTACGTACTGAACATGAAATTTTATTCCAATCATTTGTTAAATTCTCGGTTCTCTCCTTATAATAATTAATAGAATCAAAATCAACTTTAATTTTAGGTCCAAATTTAGGTTCAGAACTACTAAGAAAAGTATTCAAAGAATTTAATCTAAATTCTCTCATCCAATTTGGTTCTTTTTTAATATCAGATATTCTACTTATAACATCACGAGTAAGTTTCATCGTGTCACCTCATTCACAATTATTATATCAAATTTATACAAATAAAAAAAGATATAACCAAGTTATATCTAAAAAACTCTATAAGGTATAGCCAAATTAGATTCATTCTTATATATAGCAATTTCTTTATCATTATCCATAATAATAGCGTAATCACCTTGAAAGAATTTATCTAATCTAACACCATTTTTAATTCTTTTTAACATATCAGCTGAAACACTAATTTTTTCTATATTTGGTAAAGCCTCACTAATAGAAAGAATCTTATAATTACCCTTTTCTATATCTTCTAAAGTATAGGAATTATCTATAGTAAAATCACCTTGCCTAGTTCTTTCTAAACTACCCATAATACCATAAGTACCTAGTTTTAATGCAATATCACGTATCAAACTACGAATATAAGTTCCCTTACTAACACAAGTCTTTATATAAAACTCAATCTTACCATTCTTATATTCGATCGGAGAAATAATCTGAATATCTCTTATAGTTACCATTCTCTTAGGTAATTCTACTTCTTGATTATTTCTAGCGTATTCATATAATTTCTTCCCATTAACTTTAACAGAAGAATATATAGGTACTTCTTGTAAGTATTCACCTTTAAAACTATTTACACAATCAATTATTTTACTTTCTTCTATGTAAACATCTTCTTCATGTAAAACAGTACCAGTAATATCTAACATATCCGTATCAATTCCTAATATTACTTTAGCAATATACTCTTTATCATGATTAGTAAGTAGTTCACATATTTTTAAAGAATTACCAATGCATACTACTAATACACCAGTAGCCATTGGATCCAATGTACCAGTATGACCTACTTTTCTTGTATTAAATTTCTTACATATAGCATTAACTATATCTCTACTAGTACAGTTAGGTTGTTTATTAACAACTATAACACCATCTATATTATTCATTTATATACTTTTTCACTTCTTCTATCACAGTCTCTTTTGTCTCTTTAATTTTCTTTCTTATAAGACAACCGGCAGCTCTAGTATGACCAGCTCCACCAAGAGCACTAGCCACTTCGCTAACATCAACATATTCATTAGATCTTAATGATATTCTATATCCTTCATTACATTCACGAGCACATATAGAAACTTCTACTCCATTAATGTTTCTACCAATATCAACTATACCCTCATGATCCCCCACTTTAGCATTCGTTTTCTCAAAGTCCTCTAAAGTAATATAAGTAAAAGCTATTTTATCATCGCAAAGCAATTCCAATCTATCGTTAGCAATTGTACGCAATTGATGTTGCGCTTTTGATTCAGAAGTATAGTAAATTCTCTTAAGATAAGGAATATCAATACCATTTTTCATAAGTTCTGACATGATGTAAAAAGTATTAGAATTTGTATTACCATTATCAAAACCACCAGTATCGGTAATAATACCTATAGCTAATGGAATTAAAGAATTCTTACTAAAATCTATTTCATATTTAGAAAAAATCTCATATAAAAATTGACACGTAGCAGGATTCTTCCCATCGACAATATTAATATCGCCATATTTAGTATTACTAATATGATGATCAATAACTATTGTTTTATTACATCTACCAAAAACATCTGAATTAGCTCCAATTCTTTCTTTAGTAGCACAGTCTAATATAATACCTAATTCATATTCTTTATTAGTATTTAAAATAGCATTATTAATACCAACTAAATCTCTATAAATATAAG
>CAZZAK010000069.1:0-5969 GCA_964652515.1 uncultured Clostridium sp.
AAAAAAAGTGGTTCACATCTTTTTGTGTGTCCACTTTTATTTTACAACTTCAATATTAATTCTTTCCTTCTTTTTTTTCTCTTGTCTTTTTTCCAATACATATATAACATACTAAACCCACTACAAACAGTATAAATATAATTAATACTGGAATAATTTTAGTTAAAATTAATTCTTTTTCTTCTTCCTTTACCGCAGCATTAACCTTTATTATATAATCATTTGTACTACCATCTTCTGCCGTAACTCTTATTACCAACTTATTACTAGAATCTATTTTACCATTATTTAAAACATAATAAGAACCATTTTCTAAAGGAATTGCACTAATTTTAAAACTAGTTTCATCAGAAACAATACTGTATTTAAATTTATTAGAATCAAATTCTATATCATAACCATATATAGTTAAAGATTCAAGCAATGCTACATTAGAAAGTTTAGTCCCTTTCATATTACGAATCACTAGTAGCTTATATACTTTAACATTTCCATTTTCCGCAGTTACTTCTATCTGATAATCATTATTACCATAATCTAACTTCTTAGGACCTTTAACATTAACCAAAGCCTTCTGTGAAACCGATTTAGGATTAATAGTTATATTATCAACTTCACTATCCACATTAACAATATATTCTAAAATACTAGAATTAAAGTTAATTTTACCAGAAGAAATAATTATATCACTTAAATCATTATCAGTATCCCTTTCATCAACTCTTGTTATATTTAAAGTATAAGTCTTAATATCTCCATTTTCTGCTACTATTTTAATATTGAATTCATTCAAGCCATAATCTAAATCAACGCTTTTTTCACTACTCCATTCCAAATAATGAGCCATATCACTATTTAATACAGATGTAATTGTAACACTATCGACATTTCCTAAAACTTTAATATCATAAAAAGTGTTCTCTTTAGAAAAATTTATTTTAGCATTCGTGATCTTCAAACTTTTCAAATTATTATCATTACTTGGAAGAATAGTTCTACTATCAATACGATTAATGTTAAGTGTATACACTCTAGGTAATCCGTTCTCAGAAGTAACTAGAAGTTTAACTATGTTATTACCATAATCAAGTTTAACATTATCACAATCACAATTAACAATTGATTTAGAATCACTTTTAGTATAATTAATAGTAATAGTATCTGTATCTACAGACAAATTATATAGATTTATATTTGAATCAAATAAAGGAGATAATTCACCATTAGACACACTAATACTAGATAAAGTATTAACATTAGATAACACATTAAAAGAGCAATTAGCAGAACCATTAATACTTACTTCATCTCCATTTGAATCAGTAACAATAGCATCATTAATAGAAACATTAATATTACCACTACTAATTAATGATATAAATTTTATAATAAGAATTTCTGTTCTACTATTATTAATTAAATTATTAAAATTCAAATTTCCAAAAGCAAATCTATCATTTAAAGATAAAGAATTCCAACCAGGTAATAAATAATCATATCCCAATAAAAGTAATTCGTTCTTATCGTAGGATAGCATACCTTCTATTGCAGATATACTATCCACAGAATCATCCTTATTTAAATATACAACTAAATTAAATTCAGAATCACTATCTACTGTTGAAGGACATATCATTTCCAAAGATAAAGCATTAACCACATTAAATGATAACATACATATTATTAACAATATTATCTTTTTCATAACTTACTCCTTCACCAAAGATTTCTTAGACATTTTCATAATATCTGATAAAGAATATTTATCATCATGATTATAATCAGCAGCCTTCAAAAATACCCCGTCTAATAAATTATTATTTCTATACACATGATTAACCAAAGAATTAACATCAATACTATCAATAATACCATTACCATCAACATCACCATATACAATAACCTGATAAGAAGAAGTTAATAATTGACTTTGTTTTATAGAAATTATAGTACCAGTACCAATATATTGACTATTTCCACTAAAAGAAACTGTATAACTACTATAAATATTACTGTTAAACATTTCTTTTGTAACTGAATCAGGTATGACTATAGTAAAATCATCCTTAACAGCATATGTTTCACTACTCAAAATCACTTTTTCATTAACTGTAACCAAAATATTATCACTCTTATTACCATCTGTTGTAGTGACCGTAACAATAGCACTACCAGATCCAATTCCTACAATCTTTCCATTATCATCTACCGTTACAATATCATTATTTGAACTACTAAATGTAACCGATTTATCAGTAGCATCATTAGGAAGAATCGTATATTCTAACGTATGTTCTTCACCAACTTCAATAGTTAAGTTTTCTAACTCAAGTTCTATTTCCCTTACCGGATTAGTAACTATTACACTTAACGTATCACTATATTCACCATCTAAAGTAGTAATTGTAACAGTCGTAGTACCTTCATTTATACCCATTATTCTTCCATGGATATCAGTCATAGCAATACCCTCATCTAAACTATTAAATATTACACGCCTATCAGTAGCATTATTAGGAAGAATCATATACTCTAAATCTAATAATTCTCCTCTCTTTAAATGAAGTTCATCGTTATTAAATTTCACTCCAGTTACTGGAACAATTACATTAACGGAAATACTATCGCTCTTATTTCCATCTACTGTAGTAACCGTAACAATAGCACTACCCGATCCAATTCCTACAATTTTTCCATTATCATCTACCGTTACAATATCATTATTTGAACTACTAAATGTAACTGATTTATCAGTAGCATCATTAGGAAGAATTGTATATTCTAACGTATGTTCATTACCAACTTCAATAGTTACATCTTCTAAATTAAATTCTATTTCATCTACATGGATTTTTTCAGGAACCACAGTGATATTTATTACCTTTACAGGATAAGAATTATCATGAGCACTAATAGTAACTATAGCACTTCCCAAAGCTCTGGCAGTAACTAATCCATCATCTGAAATAGATATTACAGATGATGCGCCACCACCCTTTCTACCAGAATCATCTTCATCACTAGCATGTGCTTCTATAGAATAATCTAAATTCTTATTAGAAGCATTAGTAGGAAAAAGAACATATTCTAACTGATAAGTATCACCTTTTTCTATTTCGATATTATCTTCTTCTATTATAATATTAGCAATATAATTATAAGAATTATTTTTCAACGTAGGATAAGCACCTTGATTTTTTATTTCCCATACATTATCAAAATCAAAACCAGAAAAAGAAGAACCAATAATAAATTCATCTCTAGAAATAGCACTATATTCATTACCGTTTGAACCATATATAACATTACCGACTCCATTGGTAGTATTATCAACTATATATATATTATTAAAATCTAACGTACTTGTACCATTCACTATACCAATTATTTGTCCACGAGTTCCATCTTCAAAAATATTGCCAATATTATATATATTACTTAACGTAATAATCAATCCACTTTTTTCTATATACCCAATAATACCACCTACACTATTAATACCTCTGATATTACCAGCGTTATAACTGTTAGTTATATTAATGGTATTGAGAGAACCAACATATCCCAATAAACCACCAGAATACTGGGCATTGACATTACCTATATTGAAACTATCAAAAATATTAACATCAACAGGCTGATAACCTATTAATCCACCACCTCTAGAATTTGCATTTACATCAGCCCCGTTAGCCAATCTATATAAAGATAAATTAGATGAATTATAACCAATAATACCACCTACATAGTTCATACCCCCAACATTACCACTAGTTTGTATATCACTAATAATACTATTTGAAGCATAACCAACTAACATGCCAACATTATTAGAACCATTAACACTGCCATTATCAAATTTTAAATTTTTGATTTCAGAATTATGAACACTTCCAAAAAGGCCCACATAGTTTTCATTACGATTTATATAAATATTTGTTATTTTATGATTATTACCATTAAAATTACCAACAAACTTATCAGTATTATTTCCAATTGGGTTCCAACCTTTACCCCCATTATAACAAACACTATCTATATTTTTACATTCACTCATATCAATATCTGCACTAAGAACATAATTTGCTTGCAAATAATACTTTTGAGAATTAATTATCGATAACTGATTCAAATTAGAAACAACATATGGATCATCTTCTGTACCAGTACCAGAATCAAAAACAGTATGATCAATCGAAGACAATGCTACACTAATTTCATCATATACATCCTGATAACCTATTCTAAAAGTATATGTATCCAATGGAATATTTTCAGCAGCACTAAGATCTATAAATCCATAGTTATTATAGTAAGAATTTGTATCTAAATTGAATAAACTACGAACACTCTGATTATTAGAATTATAAATGCCAAGCAAAGATGGTCTTTCAGATATATCAATATTTCTAGTAAAAATATTAAATCTAATAGAATTAATAGAAGACAAGACATTTCCATCCAACTGATAATCCAAACTAACTTTTCTTTCCTCAGAAACATTTACATCATCAGTAAACGCTTGTATATAAGTAACATAAGTTTTATTTCCATAGTTAGGCAAAAATATTCCTTGATTAGTTTCAACCTTTATTAAGAATGAATTATTTTCTAAAAGTATATTATTATCAATCTCCAATGTTACTAATCCAGGAAACTCCTTCGTAACTGTACTTATAAATTGATAATCATCTTCCCTACCAGTTCTACTAACATATACATCAAAAGATGAATCACTCGCACTTGCGACAAAATTTATATATCTAAGTTTTTCAGTCTCATTATCCTTATAATATTTTATCTCATAAGTTTTTCTACCAGAAATAGTTTTATTTTTAAAGTCAAATTTCTTTGTTTTATTATAATCATTATCCCAATCTTTTTCTTTAACACTCTTAACCTGAAATAATTCTGTAACTGAATCAAAACTATATGCCATATAAAAGAAAGCGTCATCAGGATTACCCTGTTCTGAAAGCAAACCATTTCTAATTAGCCATGCTCCGACATGGTTAGGCCCATAATCATCATCCCATCCAATTATAGTCATGGCATGCCCTCCAACAACGTCGCAATCAGGACTATATGTATATAACCTAATATCTCTATCAAAACAAGTCATGCTAGCATTTCCGCTAGGTCCAGCAAACGCAACACCACCATAATTCATAACATAATACTTAATTATCTTTGTTTGCCTATCTTTAATCTCCTGAGAAGACCTTTCTGAAATACTAGGTACCCTAACAGTTTCAGTAACAAAATAATCCACATTTTTGGAATCAAATACATCCGCATTGCTTACAGTTACTTCGCCCGTAGGATATTTCCACTTACTTTGTAAAATTGGTGAAAGTCCTGAAGCAAAAGCCATCTCAGAATTTCCAAAATTTGCTCCACGAGCTACTAAATGATCAAACATTGTATAAGGATTATATCCTTCTTCAAAATAAATTTCTGATGAAATAAAATAATCTATTTGTCTTTCTGAAAAGTCTAATACATGCGTACTATCTTCATATATACCATCATTATTATAGTCTAAATAATAAGAACTATTTCCATTATGCATCATCATATTAGATTCTAACGTTCCAACAGTAGCAAAAGCCCAACAAGCAGCCCAAAATTGATTTTTAGGAGGACTAGTATAATTATATCCAGAAACATTTCTTAAATCATACCTTGAAGGAAATTGTAAATCATCATATGAATAAGTATCCAGAAAAAAATTTTTTCTAAAAAAATCTGTCCGTATAGATACAATCACAAAAAGAAAAACAGACATTATTAATACTACATAACTAAAATTTTTAATTTTACTTTTCTTCATATTAATAACACCACCTACTATAAAATAAATATATCATTTTTTGAATTGCTTTGCAACAAAATACAATAAAAAAAAGTACTCATATGAAGTGAACCCTATTTTAGGCACTTTTAAAAAAAGGGACTTTAGTGTAAAA
>CAZZAK010000070.1:0-5880 GCA_964652515.1 uncultured Clostridium sp.
AATATATTAGTTATAATTGCATTCAATAATATATTATAATTTTTAGATACATATATGTTTTATATTATAGATAATATTAGAAAAGGAATTAAAGCATAAACATATCTATTCATTATTTTAGATACAGAATTATTATTTTTTCTTAACAATCCATTTTGATATATAAAATTCATATTATTTTATCTCCTTTTTAAGCTCATCTAAGATGTCTTTTACTTCTATTTTAGAAGGACATACATATGAACATAATCCGCAATCTATGCATTTATCTATCTTTAATTTTTTTGCTTTATTTTTATTATTTATAATTAATATTGGTATTAAATTTACTGGACATACTTCATAGCATTTACCACATTTAATACATGGATATGTTGTATTATTATTTGGTTTCATTAACGATATAGTATGTAGGTCTTTTGTAATAATTAAATTATCATCAGTGATGCATTTACCCATCATTAATCCACCTGCTAATATAACTAATTTATCTTCTTTGTAACCTCCTAAATAATTAATTAATTCTTGTAAGCATGTGCCTATTTTTATTTTAATATTTACTTTATTTTTAACTGAGTCCCCAGTAATTGATACTATTCTTTCGGTTACTGGAGTATTATATGTTAGTACATCATGAATAGCTAATACTGTAGATATATTGTGAACTATTATTCCTAATTCTTCTGGTTTATCTTTATATGACTCTCCTGTTATTTCATATATAACATTTCTTTCGTATCCGCTTGGGTATCCTTCTTCAATGCCATATATTTTAATATTTGGATATGTATTTTTATATTTTAGTAATTTCTTTAGTATTTTATTATTGCTTTTGTTTATGGCAATATAGGCGTTTTCGATATTCATAATATCCATAATTGCATCAATGGTTTCTAATATGTCTTCTGTGTATTGATACATTATAGCATTATCACAACTTTTATATATTTCTGATTCCACTCCATTTATTATTAATGTTTTAATATTTTTTTTGGTTAGATATTTTAAGTATGTTGGATAATCATTACCGCTCATACCTGTTACACCATTATTTTTTAACATTAATATATATTCGTCTTTAGAATAGTTCCTAATATTTCTTTTTTTACCTAATTTTTTACGGTATCTTTCTTTGAAATCATTTTCTATTACTACTGTATTAACGATTTCGTTATTTGAAAGTCTTTTAGTTAGAATATTTACAACAAATCCGCTAGCACTAGAATGTATTGGAAAATCTAATTTATTATTTATACCAATAATATCTCCTTTACAGACATAGTCTCCTATTTTAACATTTAGTTCATATTCTATACCATTTATACTTTTTAATGGTATATATACTATTTGTGGTTTTATACTCTCTTCTATTTTTTTACTTGGATTTATTTTACTGTCTTCAATTATTACCATATTTAATTCTCCTAATGATATTATATATTATTTTTATGAAATAGAAAAGAAAAAACTACTTAAAAGTAGTTTATTCATATTTGATATCAAATTTTATATCAACTGTTTTACTTAAATCTTTTATTCTGTATAAATTTATATATTGATTGTTATTAGCTAATATACTTGCATTTTCAAGAATTATTTGACTTGTTATTATTTTTTTATGTTCATCATAAAAGTTTACTTTTAAGTATCTTATATTTAAATTATTATCAGTATCATTCGTTAGTTTTGCGGTAAAATTACTTCCTGTTTCATCACTATATAAGTTTATATTACTTATAGTTATTCCATTTAAGTTAAATTCTTTGCTTATTATTTTGGTATTTATATTATCTATTGTTTCATTTTCAATACCTATTTTTCTTGTACTATGTTTCATATATGAAAATGTAGCGGCAAATATTAATAATAGTATATCTATTATGATAATCATTTTTTTATTTTTAGTCAGCATAGTTATCAAAGTATCCTTGTATAAATACTACAGGTGTTCCTTTGTCGCCACTACCACTTGTTAAATCACAAAGTGAACCAATCAAATCAGTAAGTCTTCTTGGAGTTGTTCCTTGTGTTGCCATACTTCCCTTTAAATCTTTTGCTTTATTCTTTATTTCTTCTTTAATTTTATTTGCTAATTCTTCTCCTTCTAAATCAGGATATTTATTATCAGAAATATATTTTAGTTTTAGTTCATTTGGTGTTCCTACTAATCCATCTGTATATGCGGGACTTACTACTGGATCTGCTAATTCCCATATTTTACCTACAGGGTCTTTAAATGCTCCATCACCATATACCATTACTTCAATATTTTTACCTGTTATTTTATATAATTCGTCATGTATTTCTTTTACTAATTTATCTCCTGTTTTGGGGAATAATTTTAATCTTTCTTCAGTTGATTTGTTAGAACCTAATAGACCATATAATGGGTTATATCCGCTTCCATCAATAGGTTCTTTCATAATATCATGTAATCCATATACGATATTAGCTCCTGCTTCACTTAATTGTTTCTTTCTTTTATCTCTATTATGTATATCACACACTAGAACATTTTTAGTATATTTTAGTATATCTTTTGGGTTATTTGAAAATACAAATTCTACTTTACAATTTTCTTTATGGATTAATTCACGATAGAAATCGACCATATTTATTCCTGTGAATGGGTGAACAAAATCTCCAAAGTATTTCTTGTAGTCTGATTCAGTGATTATGCTTGCTAAATCAAATGGGCTATTTTCTAATTTTTCTTCATCTAGTATTCCATTTCCTACTTCGTCACTAGGAAAAGATAAAAGCATAGTAATTTTATCTACTCCTCTAGCAATACCTTTTAGTATCATTGAGAATCTATTTCTAGATAAAATTGGGTCAATTATTCCTATTTCTTTATCTGGATATTTGTTACTAATATCAGTGGCTATATTATCTACAGATACGTAATTTCCTTCTGATATTCCTACCACGGCTTCAGTAATTGCTACAATGTCTCTATCACGAAATTCAAACCCTTCACTTTCTTTTGCTTTCATAAGAGAATTGATTACTATTTCTTTTAGATTACTGTTTTCTTTAATTATTGGTGTTCTTATTCCTCTTACTACTGTTCCTACATTTCTCATTTGTACCTCCTATATTTTTTATATATTATATTATTACATATAAATTATATTATAAAAAAATTATTCTTGCAAGTGAAAAAGAATTACTTGTTTGGTAATTCTTTTTATTTTTTTCTTCTTTTTATGAAAGTATATGAGCATATGCAAGCTGATACTATTGCTAATATAGGAAAAAGAAACGATAGAGAGTTATTCTTCTTAACTATTATTTTATATTCTTTATTTGTTTCATTATTTATTACTGTTATAACACTTTTATTCTTTAGGCTTTTATTTCCTTTTATTTCTATATCTTTATTACTACTTATATTTAATTCCTTTTCTTTCTTTATTTCTAGTTCATAACTATATATATTTTCACTAAAGTTTATATCATATCCAGTAATATTTAATGTCATTGGTTCTTCTTTTACTATTACTCTTGTTTCTGCCGTGTATTTCCCATTTACTTTTATTTTTAGTTTACTATTTCCTATTGTTAGTCCTTTTATTTCTCCATTTTCTACTGATATTATTTCTTCGTTTTCTATTTCATATTCTATTTTATCAATTTTTAAATCTGCTGGACTTGTTATTAATTCTATGTCTTTATTTATTCCTAAATAAACTATTGTTTCTTCATTTGGAAATTTTATTCCGCTTTCCTCTTCAGCAATTACTTTTACTTCACATACATCACTTATTGTTGTGCCTTTAACTTTGGCTCTTATTGTTACTTTTCCTTCTTTTATGCCTTGTACTTTTCCATTTTCTACGGTTGCTATTTCTTTATTACTGCTTTCCCATATTACTCCTGCATTACTTCCTGTTACTTTTGCTGTTAAAGTATATTCTTTTCCTTTTGTGACGCTTATATTATGTTCATTCATTGTTATTGTTATTTTTGGTTCTGATGGTTTTATTGATGATGATTTTGGATTTGCTGTTGTTGGTTTTGGCTTTTCTACTACTTTTATAGTAGATTGTGCTTTAATATTACCATCGACGCTTTTTACTGTTATTATTGCTGTTCCTTTATCTTTAGCTGTTACTTTTCCTTTTGAGTCCACGGTTGCTACTTTTTTATTATTTGAAGACCAGGTTACATTTTGGTTCGTGGAATTATTTGGAGTTATAATATATTGCAATGTATATGTATCATTTACATACATTGTGTGATTTTTTTGAATTATACGTATATTTGTAACATGTATTATGTTTGGTGTTTGGGATTGTGTAACATTAATTGTCTTAGTATCAGAAAATTCAATTGTCTCGTCCGTTTCTGATGTGGCATCTCCACTTAAGACTATTGTAATTGTTCCTTCACCTGTTGCGACACATTCGGTAGAAAATGTCTTGTTTGTATTTAGGGCATTGTCAGTATAATTTACCTCATTAATGATGCAATCATTAACTGGTCCAGTTGCGTTAACGTGAATATTCCATGCTGCTACGGATGATATGTTTACGGTTATCGTAAAACTATTTCCAACGTGAGTATTAGTGGTATTTACTGACATGTTTCCAGATATTGCAAAAACTTTAGTATTAAATATAAACATTGTAATTAGGATAATTAAAAATGTTTTCTTATTTTTGATCATATTGACTCCTTACCCTATTGGCCTTGTTCCTAACAAATGTTGTACTATTCTTAATAGGTCGTTTGAATTTATTTTATTATCTTTGTTTATATCAGATGCTATATGATAGATATCTGATAATGTGCTTATATTGAGTAGATGCTTTCTTATTTTTAGTATGTCAGCTGAATTTATTTTACCATCACCACTTGTATCTCCTGGTACGATATTAGTATATTCTCTATATATATTTGAATTATGCATTATTCTAGTTTTACCACCGGTATATAATACTCTCTTATTATTTATTAATATGGTATCAACTTCTACAGTATAACCATTAGTCAGAGTAAAGTTAGATAAAAATGTATTTGCATCTGTATTTATATTAATATCAGTGATGTAGTGATTTTCTTCGTCGATTGTATAACTATTAATGGTATATGGTATTGCTGGAATTTGGTTTTCTCTAATTGTTAAAGTTTTTTCTCCATAGTATTCTGTGTAATTATTATTTATGTAAACTTTATATCTTATAGTATATACACCCACTTCTATATGAGTTGGTGAATCTGATAAAATATAGGCTCCACCTAAATTCATATATTTTATATTTAGGGTTAGTTCAGTATTATTTTGAATATTGACTATTATACTATGTGGTTTCCCATCATAAGTAAATGTGGCGTTTTGAGTATTATCTATTATTGATAAATTAGCTGGTATTACATTAACATTTACTGTGAATGTTTTTTCCTGATTTCCATTATCAAATGTATAGTTTTCATCAGTTAGTCTTAATGTGACTGATGCCTGCCTTTCTCCAACATTTGGATTATCTAATGTAGCACTTAATATAGTATATTGATTAGATGCTAAATTGGATATTGTTATATTACTATTATTAATATTTGTACTACCGTTATATGTTATATCACTAATTGATATATTTGGTGTTATTGTATTAGGATTATTAACCATAACTTCACATGTATCAATATAATTTCCTTCTACTGTTTCAACTGTTATTATTGAGTTACCTACCCCATGAGCCTTTACCTTCCCATTTTGTTCTACTGTTGCGACTTTTTCATTGGAACTAGACCATATTACGTTTTTATTAGTGGCATTTGATGGTTTTATATTAGCTATTAAAGTTTCTTCTGAACCGATAGTTAACTGTAATGTGTTTTTATTTAGTTCTACTCCAGTTACTGAATATGTTTGAG
>CAZZAK010000071.1:0-5835 GCA_964652515.1 uncultured Clostridium sp.
TAATAGTTATGAATATAATGATGAATATAAGAATCTAGGCTTTGATGATTATATCCTAAAACCATTAAAGAAAGATATCTTATTAGAAAAAATTAATAAATACAAAGACTAATTAAGTCTTTTTTTTCTTTAGTTGATAAAATGTTATTTTTTTGATATAATTAATACATGAAAGGATTGATGATATGAAATATAATATTCGTGGTAATAAGCTTGAAGTAACAAAGTCAATAAATGACTATATTGAATCAAAACTTGACAAGTTAGACAAGTATTTCAAAAAGGAGAATATACTAGCTAATGTATTATTAAAAATAAGGGGTAATAAGCAGATTATTGAAGTAACAATACCTGTTGACAAATATATTTTAAGAGCAGAAGAAGAACATGATGATTTGTATGCTGCCATTGATTTAGTAAGTGATAAATTAGAAAGACAAATAAGAAAGAATAAAACAAGATTAGCTCGTCAAAATGAAATTAACTATCCAAGCTTTAATATGGATTTTCCTGAAGAACAAGATGAAAGTGAAGGAATAGTTAAAAGAAAACAATTAGAAACTAAACCGATGGATGAAGAAGAAGCTATTCTAGAAATGAATTTATTAGGACACGATTTCTTCGTATATGAAGACATGAACACCAACAAGATTTGTGTTATATATAAAAGAAAAGATGGCAACTATGGTTTAATAGAGACTAAGTAGTCTCTTTTTCTTGATAAAAAACATAAAATATTATATTATATAATTAGGTGATATATATCATGTTTATAAATAAAAAGAATAAAAATAATGATATTGTGATTATAGATTATGGTGAAAAAAATGAACATAATTATATTAAGTATATAATAATTGGAGTAGCTATTATAGTAGTAATATTTTTCATATTTATATTAAAAATATTGGTAACAAAAAAAACAACTTATAGTATTTCTTTAAAAGGAAACAAAGAAATAACTATATATGTCGGCACTGAATTTACAGAGCCAGGATATGTTGCATACGATAATTATGGAAATGATAATACAGAGAAATTAAGAGTAATTAATACTATTGACACAAATAAAGTTGGCACGTATGAAATGGCTTATATAATAGGAAATACAATAGCAAAAAGAAAAATAAATGTTATACAAGAAAAAGATAGTAAAACAGTAATTCATTTAAAAGGATCTTCTATTCAATATTATGAAATAGGAACTGAATACAAAGAACCAGGATATATTGCCATAGATACTATAGATGGAGATATAACAAATAAAGTAGTAGTATCAGGAATTGTAGATTCAAGTAAAAAGGGACCACAGAAAATAATATACACAGTAGAAAATAGTAAAGGCGTAGTAACTAGTATTACTAGAACCATAATTATGTCAGAATCATCTATTGTTCTATCGTTAAACAATAACAACTACACAAAAAATAATGTCATAATTAATGTGGGTATAATTGATAATAAATTTTCATATTTACTTTTGCCAAATGGACAAAAGATTGAATCAAAAACATATCAATATGAAGTTAGTGAAAATGGGACATACACATTTATAAAACATAATAATAATGGGGATGAAAAGAAAGAAACTATAACAGTAAAAAATATTGATAGGATTTCCCCAACCGGAAGCTGTAAAGCAGAAGTTGGAGAAAATACCAAAGTAATAATTAATGCCAAAGATAATGTTGGTGTAAAGTATTATAAATATAATGGTAAAAATTATTATTCAAATGAATTTTCTATAAATGAAAAATTAACAAGTGTAAAGGTAAGTATTTACGATAATGCAAATAATGAAACAAAAATAACTTGTAGTATAAAAAAAGTGTCTACAAACCCACCCAAGACAGAAACACCGGCTCCAACTTCTGATCCAAAACCAAAATCAAGTTCAGTAAACACTCCAAGACCAAAATCAAGTTCAGTAAACACTTCAAAACCAAAATCAAGTTCAGTAAACACTCCAAAACCAAGTTCAAGTTCAGTAAATACTCCAAAACCAAAATCAAGTTCAGTAAAACCATCAAACGATACTTATGACACTATATGTAATACTTATTCATGTAATAAGCATATAGGAGATTTCCTTGCTATGTTTGAGGGAGCAGATAAAACTGAGTATTCTAATGGATTTGAATGTAACAATGGAACTGGTTACATAATAAAGGATATTCATGATGGTGCACTTACTACAGCATATGGCTTAACTAATTTATCAATCAAAGATGATAGTAATCCTAATGGAGTATATCCATGCGATACAATGTCATCATCTAATACAAAATACTTTACTCAATCTTACTTTAAAGAAGGAAAATGTCTTCCAAAAGATGCTGTAAGAGAAGCCTTAGTATGCAAAATTAATTATGATAAAAAATATATCAATAACAGATTAAAAAAATGTACAAACGGAGTAAAACTAACTAAACAACAAATGGCTGCTTTAGTAGATTATGGAAATTCAGGAATAGGATACTTAAAAAAAGTAATGGATGCCTATTGCAATGCTATTGAATCAGGTAAAAGTATATCAAAAGCAGAAGACGCTATGTTTAAGAAAATATTTGCTAAAGAGGGACAAGGAAATAGACATGGCAATTGTAAATACATAAAAAGAAGAGAATGCGAAGCAGCATTATACTTTAATGGTAATTATACTTGCTATGGTCAAAATATATACTCAGACAAACCATTTAATTACAGATTTAAAAAATATCACGATTCAGGATATAGTTGTACAAAATAGACAAATAATATAAGTTAATAATCCAGATATTACCATCTGGATTATTCTTCCTTTAAGATAGTAATTATATTTAATACTAGTATCCATTATTTCATTAATAACTTGCATATGAATAGATAATCCTCCAAATGCTAAAAACATACTAGTAATTGTTAATTTATATATTAGAGGTAACTTTAGTTTAACTAATGAATCGATACCAATAGTCATTTCCATAATTCCTTTAAATAGCATAGAATTATAAAAATTTAAACTCAAAAAATGAGTAATTAAAGAAGCCAATACCAAAAATACAGTTACTATTCCACCAATAGTAGTAATAGTATTAATACTTTTTTTAATGGAATTAATAAAAACAATACTAAAATCATTATTATCAATACGTTTAGAGCAATTATTCTTTCTTATTATATTTTTATTTCTAACTAATATTCCCAAAATAATATTGCTTAAATAATGGGATATCAATAAAATCAATCCAACATTTTCATTATGAAAAAAGAAAATAGGTATTGTTATTAATATAAATAAAGGATTAGAAAAATGAGAAAATATAAGTATATGATTAGCCTCATTAGTATCTATATTTCTTTTTTCTAGCATAGTTCTAGTAATTTTAGCATTTGAAGGGAAACCAGATATTATGCTAAGTAAGAATATTGTTAATCCATTATCACTAATATTAAATATATATCTAAATATCCTTTTAATAAATTTAGGAATATATCTAGTAATATCGTAATTTACTAAAATATCTGATATAATAAAAAAAGGAAATAAAGAAGGAATAATATTTTTAACCCATAAGTTTAATGAATAATTAATACTATCATAAACTAAGTTTTTATTTAATAGAGTAAGAACTAAAATTAATATAGAAATAATAACAACCATAAAATTAATAATTTTTTTCTTCATAATAAAATATATTATAATAGTAAGGAGAAATATGATGAAAAACAATAAAAAAGAAGGATTATATTTTTTAATAATCGTAATAATAGCTATATCCATGAATATAAGATTACCATATTATGTTAGTGCTCCAGGAGGAGTAATTAATGTTTTAGATAGAATAGAATCTAAAAATAAAAATGGCTCGTTGAATATGCTATATGTTAAAGAATACGAGGGTACGCCAGTAACATTATTAGTAGGACTTCTAAACAAGAATCAAGATATTTCGAAAATAGAAGATTTAAAAGTTTCAGACGAGAGCAATGATGAAATAAAATTAAGAAATAAAATAATGCTAGATAATTCTATTGATAATGCACTATATGCTTCTTATAAAGAGGCGGGTAAAGAATTGAAAATAAAAAAAACAGAGAATATAGTTATAGCTACTACTAAAGATAATGGAATAAATATTGGAGATATAATATTAAAATGTGATAATGAAGACATTACTGATATTAATCAGCTAAAAAAAATAGTAAATAATAAAAAGCCTCATGAATATGTTAATCTTTTAGTGAAACGAGGCAAAATTACTATGGATATAGATATAGAAATAGATGATGATAATTTAATAGGTATAGCAGCAGTAACTAACCATGAATATGATAATGAAGATATTAATATAAGATTTAAGAAAACAGAAAGTGGAGCTTCTGGTGGATTAATGTTATCCCTAGCAATATACGAAGAAATAACAGGAATAGACTTATTAAAAGGAAGAAATATAGCAGGAACAGGTACTATAGATATGAATGGTAATGTCGGACCTATAGATGGTGTAAAATATAAAATCATGGGAGCATACAATAATAAAATGGATATAGTATTAGTAACTAAAAAGAACTATAAAGAAGCTAAAAAAGTAATCGAAGATAACAACTATAATATAAAACTATATCAAGTAGATACACTTAATGATGCAATTAATTATTTAAAAAATTAATTGCATTTTTATTATTTATTAGCATATAATTTACTATGAAAAAAGAAAATCCATTAATTAAATATGTAAGAAATTTATTATTAAGATGTATGTTTTTAATAACCATTTTTTTAATTATGGCTATATTTTACAAAAGTAATCAAGTGTTTAAAGATTATATAGTTACTAACGTTTATACTAATCATATAAAATTCACAAAGATAAAGAATATTTATAATAAGTATCTAGGAGGAATTATTCCATTAGAAAAATTAGAACATGAAATAACAACACCAGTATTTAAAGAAGAACTAGAATATAATAATGTAACCAAGTATTATGATGGAGTCTTATTAGAAGTAAAAGATAAATACTTAGTACCAATTATATCATCTGGTATGGTTGTTTTTATCGGAGACAAAGATAATTATGGAAAAACGATTATTATTGAAGGGGAAGATGGAATAGATATATGGTATGGAAATATGGAAAATACTAATGTATCATTATATGACTATGTAGAAGAAGGCAAATTATTGGGAAACACACTAGATAATAAATTATATTTAGTATATGAAAAGGATAATAAATACTTAGATTATAATAATTACTTAAATAAATGAAAATATCATTTCATTATACATATTTAATTATGGCCATAGGCTTTATATTATCAGGCTATATTACTAATCTAATAGTGTTTACTTTAATAATATTAGTTCATGAACTAGGACACTATTTTATAGCTAAATTAAATAATTTTAAAATAAATAAAATAATTATTTATCCATATGGAGGAATAACTAAAATAAATATTAATATTAATGAAAATATTAATAAAGAGTTATCTGTAGCTATTGGAGGAATACTAATACAATTAATATTATATTTAGTAATATATATGCTATATAAAAATAACTATATAAGAGATTATATCTTCTTTTTATTTTCTAAATATAATAGAAATATTCTATTATTTAATATTCTACCAATAATACCATTAGATGGATCAAAAATATTAAGTTTATTGCTATATAAATTCATTCCGTATAAATTAACCAATAAAGTAATAATTTTTATATCATTATTTACATTAATAATTCTATTAATCATAAACTATTATGAACTAAATTATACAATGATAATGACAATATCTATAATGATTAATAATATCTATAAATACAATAAAAATATTAACCATTTA
>CAZZAK010000072.1:0-5210 GCA_964652515.1 uncultured Clostridium sp.
AGATATATTCACTACCCCATTTCTAAACAGAATTGATAGCATCATAAAATTTGATAAATTAAAAAAAGAAAATATAGAACAAATAATAAATAATAAAATAGAAACACTAAAAAATAAATACCCTCAAATTGATATAATTATTAATAAAAATGTTACAGAACAAATAATTAAATTATCAGAATTTAATACATATGGAGTAAGAAAAATAAATAGCATAATAGAAAACAATATTGAAACATCAATAATAGACAAATTATTTAATAATGAAGAAAAAATAATAATAGATAGTATATTAATAACAGAATAAGTGATATAATACTATCTAGGTGATTCTATGAACTATCATAAATTATGTTTAGAAATATTAAGTAATTTAACATATAAACCAAGGTTACTCTTGCATAGTTGTTGTGGACCATGTAGTAGTCATGTCATAACATTCTTATCAAAGTATTTTAAAATAGATGTACTATATTATAATCCCAATATATATCCAGAAGAAGAATATCTAAAAAGAAAAAAGGAACAAATAAGATTAATAAACGAATTAAAAAAAGAATGTGATTTGAATTTTATAGATTGTGACTATGAAAAAGATAAATATTATGAATATGTCAAAGGCCTAGACAAAGAACCTGAAGGCGGCAAAAGATGTCTAAAATGTTTCAAATTAAGACTAGAAAAAACCGCACTTTTAGCAGCCAAAGATAAATATGATTACTTCACTACAACACTATCTGTAAGCCCATATAAAAATTCTAAAATATTAAATGAAATAGGTATAGAACTAGAAAAAGAATATAACATAAAATGGTTACCATCAGATTTTAAAAAAGAAGAAGGATATAAAAAATCAATAGAACTATCAAAAAAATACAATCTATATAGACAACACTACTGCGGATGTATTTATTCATTAAAAGACTATTCAAATGAATAGTCTTTTATATTATTTAAAAAAAATAGACTAACGTCTATTTAGGTAAAGTCACATACTTATATATTTCATATCCAAGAAAAACACAACTAGCTAAGAAAAATATAATAACTAAAATTAACAAAATCTTACTATTAACAAATCCAGCAACAGGCTTACTCATAGGTGCACTTCCACCATCACCAGTAGTAACAGGTTCATCTACACCAAATTCTCTAACAACATTTAAATTATCAGGAGTAACTGGCATATTACCTACACTAGATTGCCCACCACTAAGTGCCCCAAGTAAATTAGTTTCTTTTGAGGCATCAAATCTAATTGGATTTTCACTAACCTGATTAACCATACTCTCAATATTTGTAAAATTATCATTAATAGGTGTTGGTATAACAGATTCAGGAACTGGATTTGGTATTGGTTGAGGGCTTTCTACAGGTGGAACACTTGGCATTGGTTGTGGTATAGGATTTGCAACCGGTTCAACCATAGGAGGAACAATTTGAGAAGCAGCAACCGGCTCAGGATTAACAGTAACTGGTTCTTCTGGAATTGGATTCAATACATTTAGATTTGGTATACCAGGAAGTTCTCCAGTTTGAACTGACTGAACATTATTTACAGGTTCTAAAACTGAATTTGATAAAACCGGTTCCTCTACAGAAACAGTATTATCGATTTTTAATTCCTCAGGAATAGTAACAGTATCCTCTACTTTAGATTCTGAAAGAGAAACAACTTCAGGAGTAATATTAGGTGCAACATCAATGGCAGGAACTTCTGGCATAGCATTAGTCATTTCCGGAAAAACACTACCATTAGAAAAAACACTATCTTCTTTCTTATTAGCATAAAAAGATAAAGCATTATTCACCACATCTTTTTTAACTGTGGCAACATAAGTACTTTTAACATTAATTTTTTGTTCGTTCATATTTACACTCCTATCACATTGCCTTCTTGATCATATCTTTAACAAGATCGTCAATTCTCTTTTTCTCATTAACATCTTCTATGTTATCAAATTTAACACCATCAGTTGTAGTAACCAATCTAGAAACAAAAATATTAGAATTATCATTATCACGATCAATTACATAAATAACATACTCAAACCCATTATCCTTAATCGTAGTAATTATTTTTGCTTCTCTTTCTATATTATTTTCATCAACTATTTTAACAACTTTTCCATTCATATATCTCACCTATCATAATAAAGTATAACATAAACATTTAAGTTTAACAATATCAAATTAATTATTATTTAAATTTTTTACTTTAACTAAAGTTTTTTCATTTTCTCTTTTTTTCTTCACTACCCTGTCTGAAAAAGTTCTAACTTTAATCTGATTGTTAATAAGCTGTCTTTCAGTCTGATTAATTTTTCTCAGCATAGCATTGTACTTAGGTAATTGACTAGCATAAGGAGAAAATTTATTTATAAATTCATTTCTTAAAGTTCTAACATCAGACAAAGAAGAATTAAGCATCCTATCAAGTTCCGACAGATCATTTAAAGAAGCATTTAATAATATTCTATAATCACGAGCCTGATATATATATTTTGTTTTTTCTTCTATATGAACAGCTTTTAATAAATTATCTACCGTCTTTTTAGTAGCCACTGTAGATATTGCAATACCTGGCAAACTATTTTCAAAAGGACTAAGCATATACAAAGCGAATAATTTCATACTATTAAAAAGTAAAGAACCAAATCCCCTATATATTTTTTCAACTCTTTTAGTAACAGAAATATCTGACACTTTACTTTCTAAATCAGCCAATATCTTATCTTGCTTCTGAAACATTTTATCTGTAGTCTTCTCAACTTTATCAAAAGAATAAACTTTCTTCTGAAAATCCTCAAAATTAATACCAGCTTGCTCTAAATCATCTTTTCTATTAATTATCTCAACTTCTAATTTATCCGTATCCTGAACAATTTTATCAATTTTAGCATATAAATATTTATACTCATCTAATAATTTATAATTTTCAACAGTACTCAAAGAAATATCATTATCTACAGAATTTCTAAACTTAATTAATTTATCTAACAAAGTATTATCACTAATCTCAAGTATATTATCAAAATCTATATTCTCTTTTAATATATTAAAATCTTTTCTTATCTTATTTACCTTATTTTGTAAAGCCTTTAACTTAATAATATACTCTTTACACTTTTCTAATGATTCTTGATTACCATCAAATCTACTAAGTACATATAAATCATTCTCAATCATTTCAAGATTATTAATATTCTTAATTAAATATTTTGATATTTCAGAAGTTATTTGACTAGTTAAAACATCAAAATCAGTTACCTTTTCATTAATACATTGATTAACTAAAGTTGACTCACCCATTACTATATTCTTATCAATAGATTTATTCAAATCATTTTGTTTACCATATTTTTTATCATCAAGAGCTTTATCTTTTATTGCTTGTCCATTAAAAGAATTTAATTCCTGTTTTCTAGCTACATTAAAATCATTAATATTTGTAGTATCAACAAGAGAAGAATCTAAAATATTGTTTTTCTTACTTATATTAACCTTATTATAACCAAAAACTTTATCCCCTCTATGTATATTATTTTTGTTTTTTTTCAATACATTAATTGTTCTTGTATTACTTTTAGGCAATTCTTTTTTATTAAAAGACAAAGAAACATCATTGCTTGTTTCTTTAACATTTTCCCTTTTGTTCTCGTGTATCTTCTTATCTAAAAACATTAACGGTAACAATAAAAACCTTCTGACAGTCCATTTGTCTCTTTCATCATTATTTTTATTAACCCTATTACTAAGAGCTATTCTCTTTATACGCTCACTAAATTTACCTTTATTACCAGTATTCATAATATCACACTTTCATAACAAAATAAGTATAACATTAAAAAATGTTTACGTAAAGAAAAAAGACTACACCAAGTAGTCTTATTCTGTCAATTGTTCTTCTAAAACCTCAGATGGTTCATCATCAAAGAATTCATGTTCCAAAGTATAATCAACATCCATATATTCCTTAACACCAGTACCAGCAGGTATTAGCTTACCAATAATAACATTTTCTTTAAGTCCATATAAATTATCGCGTTTACCCTTAACAGCAGCCTCAGTCAAAATTCTAGTAGTTTCTTGGAATGAAGCTGATGCCAAGAATGAATCAGTTTGTAATGAAGACTTAGTAATACCAAGAAGGATAGGTTGACCAATAGCCGGTTTCTTACCCTGAAGTATTACATCCTTATTACCTTGAATGAACTTAGACATAGATACTAATGTACTAGGTACAAAATCAGTATCGCCAGCATCCATTATCCTCATTTGGGAAATCATTCTTCTAGCTATTAATTCAACGTGCTTATCATTAATATCAACACCCTGAGAACGATATACTTTTTGAACTTCTTTTAAGATATACTGTTGAACAGTATTAGGATCTGTAACTGCTAATAATTCCTTAGGACTAACATTACCTTCAGTTAATCTATCACCAGCAGACACCTTATCACCTTTCTCAACACGAAGCTTAGCACCATATGACGTAATATGTTCTCTCTCTTCATTTTGGTTTCTAATATATATCTTAATTCTACCCTTACTGTCATCTATCTTAGAAATAGTACCATCTATTTCAGCAATAGTAGCTTTACCTTTAGGAATTCTAGCTTCAAACAACTCTTCAACACGAGGAAGACCTTGTGTAATATCGGCTCCAGCAACTCCACCAGTATGGAATGTTCTCATGGTTAACTGAGTACCAGGTTCACCAATTGATTGCGCTCCCATTGTACCAACAGCCTCACCCACTTCAACAACATTACCAGTAGCCAAATTACGTCCATAACACTTGCAACATACACCATGATCTGTTCTACATGTCAATGTTGTTCTAATTTCAACTTCAGTAATTCCAGCAGCTATTATCTTATCAGCAATAGTCTCAGTAATTAATTCGTTCTTATCAACAATCATTTCCTTAGTTTCTGGATTAATTACTTTCTTACTAGTAAATCTACCAAGTATTCTATCATATAATGATTCAATAATACCATCTTTATCATCACGGAAAGCAGTTACCATAACACCTTCAGTTGTTCCACAATCATCTTCTCTAACAATAATATCTTGTGCAACGTCTACTAAACGTCTAGTCATATAACCAGAGTCAGCAGTCTTTAACGCCGTATCAGCACTACCCTTACGAGCACTATGTGTTGATAAGAAGAATTCTGATACTGTTAAACCATCTCTAA
>CAZZAK010000073.1:0-5188 GCA_964652515.1 uncultured Clostridium sp.
TATTATTTAATCAATTTTTATATCAAATAAAGAAAGAAAATAATAGAAATAATGCTAATATGATTATGTTAGGTGCTTCTGGTAGCGGTAAATCTACAGCAGCTAAATTATTACTAAGAAGTCATATTAGGAATGGATATCAAATTGTAGCAGTTGACCCTGAAGGTGAACTTACTGAAATGACACAAAATGCAGGTGGAACAGTAGTAGATCTTGGTCGCGGTGGTACGTTTGGAATGATTAATCCACTAGAAATAATATTAGATATTGATCCTGAAGAAATTAAACAAGGCTTAGGATATACTGTTATTACTAAGACACTACAATCATTAAAAGCATTTATGAAATATTATTCTCCTGATATTGAAGATGATGTGGTAACATTATTTGGAGAAATAGTTTTAGAAACATATAATAGATTTGGAATAAATGCTAATACTGATTTTTCTAATTTTAAATCAGATAGTTTTCCAATTATGCAAGATGTATATGCAACGGTTACGAGTAAATTAACAAGTATTACAGAAAAAACTAGAGAAAGAGATATCTTAGAAAGACTAGAAATTAAAGTAAGACCACTAGTAAATGAATTAAAATATTATTTTAATGGTCACACAACAGTCAATAGTAGAAGTGGATATTTAGTATTTAATATTAAAGAATTAATGAATAGTGATGCTAATATTCGTAATGCACTACTATTTAACGTATTAAAATATGCATGGAGTCTTTGCCTAAATCCAAATATTAATACTGTTTTATCAGTAGATGAAGCTCATGTATTATTAAGTGCTCAAAATGAATTGGGAGCTGAATTTTTAGCACAAGTCCAAAGAAGAGCTAGAAAATATAATACTGGCACAATTATTATTACTCAACAACCTTCTGACTTTGTTGCTAATAATGTAATTATGCATGGTAAAGCAATCTTTGATAATGCATCATATTATTTAGTAATGGGATTAAGAAAGCAAGCAGCTGAAGATTTGGCAAGGTTAATTGATTTAAATGATAATGAAATAGAAAATATTAAGAGATTTAATCAAGGTGAAGCATTATTTGTATGCGGTGATAGACGTATGCAAATAGCTGTTGAACTTACAGATGCAGAACTAGATTCATTTGGAACAGGCGGAGGACTATAAGTATTGAGGTGATTTCATGAATAATGAAATAGATACACAAGAAAACCATGAAGGTGGTAATGAGAGCGTAGTAGGAAATGTTATAGATGATAAAATAGCTAAAAGAAAAGAACAAGATGCAAATAATGCAAATGGTATTTTAGTAGTAACTGATGGTTTGAAGAATTTAGGTGGAGTTCCGGGAGCAATAGCAATAGGAGTTCAAACTGCTCATAAATGGAGCGGTGGAAGAAGTACAAGAGCACTTGGTAAGATGACCACTACCGCTAATAAATTAACGGGTCCCGCTGGAAGACAAATGCAAAGAACTAACGATATGTTAGGAAAAATTTCTAGTACTAGAGCAGGTAATGCGGCTATTAATGCTTCCAGAAACAAAGCCGGAAATGGTGGAGAAGATAATGGCACCGCAAAGAATAATACAAATGCTGCTGCTATTGGTAATAAAAGCGAAACTAAAGATAAAAATAAAACAACAAGTGGAACAAATTCACAAGAAACTAGTAGCGTGGGAGCTAGTGATGAAGCAAAAGCTATAGTAAAAAAGCCACTTGCAATACTTGCCATACCAGCTATGATAATTATTATACCTGTCCTAATTGGTCTTTTCATATATGCAACTATTATAGCAGCCCTAGAAGACATTATACCTGACTTCTATGGATCAAATAACGGCCATGGCAACAGTTCGTCAACCATAACAATAAATAACGTTGGTGGTGTAGGAAGCTATTACACCAGTAATACAGAAAACTCCACAACCATTAATGATAGTATTGTTTATGTTAAAGAGGACGGAGAAAATATTACATATAGTATAGATGATTTTCTAGTTGGTACAGTTTATAATATGACTGGAGATAACTATAGTATAGAATTATATAAAGTATATTCTGTTTTAATTAAGTCAAATATATTAATGGATTCTGATGGTGTAATAGAGTCTAGTAATTATCAATATACTGAAGTTACTAATTCTACTACTTTAAATAATATAAAAACTGCTATTTCTAGTACTGAAAATAAATTGTTATTAGATAACAATAACCATTTGATTGAAACAGACTTCAGTAATAATGATTGTGAAGACTGTGCTGCTAGTAATGGTGTTAGTTTGAATTCTATTAACAATTTAATTAATGATAATAAAAATTATACAGAAGTAATTCAAGAAATATATGGTGAAAATTCTGTTGTCTCTGATGTTAATCCTTCAACGGTAATAGATTCAAATTTAGATATTGACGTAAAAGTTACAACTAGTGGTGATTTTTTGCATACGCCAATTGATAGCTTCTTAAAATCAAAAGGTTCATCATTAAATAATTTAAATGATTTTATTAAAAATAATGTACAGCCTAAATATGGTACAAGAGAAGGAGTTGTCATAGCAGCTGTATCATTAATAAACTATTTACATGATGGCTACAATGTAAGATTACCTTATTATTGGGGAGGAAAATATTGGATTCCTGGAGAGAAACATTATAATGGAATAGGCATTCCTGATATTTTTGGCAAGTATATTACTCCTCCTACTATAAGTAGAGGCGGTACTCCATCTTATTATAGAAGTTTTGATTGCAGTGGGTTTGTACAATGGGCTATAATTAATGGTGGATTTAAAGATCCAAGTACTGGTACATTAGATTTACATAACAAATATAGTAAGTACGGTTGCAAAGTAATTAATTCAAATTGCATTGGTGAACCTGGTGATTTAATTAATGCTCCAAATAATCATGTTCAATTAATTGTTTCTGTTGATTCAAGTAATGGTATATATTATATAGCTGAGTCTTCTGGTACACGTGGTGTGACTGTTACTACTAGGGGTATACATTCAGATAAGGATAATGTATATTATATACTTCACATGGGGGAATTTTATAAGAATAATAGGAGGTAATATGAAGAAAATATTAATATTAACCTTTTCATTTTTACTAATAGGATGTAGTGCAGAATATACTTTAACTATTGATGATAATAGTTATAATGAAAATATAAATATACAATCTTCAAATGACGAAGATAGAGAATTATTATTTTCTAATACATGGATGGTACCAATTGACTATTATACTTATAGTGAAATGGATGATAGTGACTATGAAACAAATGATAAAATAGAACATTATAAATATACAGCGGGAGATAATAATATTAATTTTAACTATAACTTTAATAGTAGCACTATTCAAAATTCTACAGCATTACATAGATGTTATGAATCAAGTAGAATTGTAAAAAATAATAATCAAATAATTATTACCACGAGTAATGTGAATACATGCCTTAGAGACAACAATAGTTTAGAAGAAATGACAATAAATATCATAGTTAATAATGATGTTAAATATAGTAATGAAGATGAAAAAGTAGGTAATAAATATACATGGTATATAAACCGTAATAATTATCTTCAAAAATCAATTAATATTACTATTATTGATGACAATAACGAATCAGTATTACCATCTAGCACAAATAATACTCCATCAACAAGTAATAATAAATTAAATATTTTGAATTTTAATACAGACATTAATATGATTATTTTTTGTATTATATTTTTTGTGATAGTAGGTATTGTAATACTGATATATCAAAAAATTCAAAAAGATGATAAATAATATTGATTTAAGAATAAATATTTGCTAATATATACAATGATTTAAGAGGTGAAATATATGAAATTCAGTGCAGATAGAAATGATTGGATATTAATAGGAATAATGGCATTACCTGTGTTATACATATCAGCTTTATTTGTAGCAAATGTTGCTTATTTGTATAATGAAGGGCAATTTTATGGTATCATACCGATATTAGCATTTTATCCTAGATATATACTAACAACTATAGTATTAGCATTAGCAATGCTTATAGCAGGTTTTGTAACTATAAATTCATCTAAAATTCAAAGAGAATCAGGCTTTGGAATATCTTTCAAGAAAAAGAAAGACAAAGGTTACTCTAGATGGGCTACAGCATCTGAGTATAAAAAAGAATTAACAAAAGTAGAAGTTAAAGCCGATACTTTACCTACAGCAGGTGTACCTATGATAAGTGATGGTAAAAACATGTGGGTAGATGCTGGAGAAGACCATTATCTAATTGTCGGAGCTACTGGTTCTGGTAAAACAGTAATAATAGCTAAACCTACAATAAAATTATTAGCTAAAGCTTCTGAATCAGTTATTGTAACTGACCCTAAAGGTGAGTTATACGAAGCTACTGCTAATATGTTAAAGGAAAAAGGCTATAATATAATATTATTAAACTTCCGTGATCCACAAAAGGGTAATTCATGGAATCCAATGGCATTACCATATAAACTATATAAAGAAGGAAATGTTGATAAAGCAATAGAATTATTGGATGACCTTGCCTTAAATATTTTGTATGAAGAAAAAGCTGGTGGAAACGCTGATCCATTCTGGGAAAAATCAGCAGCCGACTATTTCACAGGATTAGCCTTAGGATTATTTGAAGATGCTACTGAAGAACAAATAAATTTAAATAGTTTAAATCTAATGTCATCTTTAGGCGAAGAAAGATTTGGTGGACCAAATAATAACTATATTAAAGAATACTTTAATGGTAAAGATCCATCTAAGCCAGCATATATAAATGCCTCTGGAGTAGTATATACAGCTGAAGATACTAAACAAGGTGTAATAGCAACATTTAAACAAAAAGTAAAACTATTTTCTTCACGTGAAAACTTATCAGAAATGTTAAGTTATAGTGACTTTGATATGAAAGAAATTGGAAAACAAAAAACAGCCGTTTTTATGATTGTCCAAGATGAAAAGAAAACATTACATCCACTGGCTACCATATTTATTAAGCAGGTTTATGAAACATTAATTGACGTGGCTCAAGAATGTGGAGGACACTTACCATATAGAACAAACTTCATGCTTGATGAGTTCGCCAATATGCCACCACTAAAAGATGTTACTACAATGGTTACTGCCGCAAGAAGTAGACATATAAGATTTAATTTCATAATTCAGAACTATGCTCAATTAACA
>CAZZAK010000074.1:0-5050 GCA_964652515.1 uncultured Clostridium sp.
ACAAGATATAAAATCTAAAAATAAAATACAATAATAAGATATACAATAAAAAAAAAATATAATTGTCCATCATTGTATTTTATTTTGTAATGATAAGATGAGTAAATCTAAAGGTAATATTGTGTATGCAGATGATTTAGTCAATAAGTTTGGAGTAGATGCTATTAGATTCTATATGATTCATGAGATGCCTTTTGGTTCTGATGGTGTGTATACTGAGGAATTACTTGTTGATACGATTAATTCTAATTTGGCTAATGTAGTAGGTAATTTAATTAATAGAACTATTGGTATGGTAAATAAATATTTTGATGGAATTGTTACTAATACAAGGGCCAGTGAAGAAAAAGATAAAGAATTAATAGATTTTGTTTTATCTTTAAAAGAAAAAATAGATGATAATATTAGTAAATTTAGGATAGCTGATTCTTTAGAAAATTTAATTGATGCTTATCGTAGGTGTAATAAATATATTGATGAAACTACCCCATGGATACTTGCTAAAGATGAAACTAAGAGAGATAGACTTAATACTGTTATATATAATTTAGTGGAAGCAATTAGAATAATAACTGTATATTTAGAAGCTTATTTACCAGATACAGCTGAAAGTATTTTTAGACAGATAAATACTGATATTAAAGATTATGATAGTGTATCTGAGTTTGGAAAATATTTAAGTGGTACAAAAGTTAATAAAGCCGAAGTTTTATTTCAGAGAATAGAAAAAGAAAATTAATTAGTTTTCTTTTTTTATATAATTCGACAATATAATTTTAATATTTAATGTAAAGTTTTGTTAATAATGATATAAATATAGACAATAAAAATTATATTTGTTATATTTGATAGGTAGTACTTTGAAAGGAAGAAAATAATGCAAAAAGGACATGTTGTAGATATGGCAGTACTGTTTTATATTAGTTTATTATTAATATTTGTTATTTTAAATCTTATTAAAGATATTGATTATCTGGATATTATTTATTTAATATCATTAATATGTTTTTTATTTAAGTATTTAATTATTAAAAGAAGGTAGGTATTATGATAGATACACATTGTCATATTAGTAGTGAATATTATGATGATATTTCTATGCTTATGGATAAAATTAGGGCTTCAGGTGTTATTAAAGTGATTAATAACGGTTGTGATATGAAATCCAATTTAGAAATATTGAATCTTATTTCTAAGTATGATGGTATGTATGGTGCTATTGGATTTCATCCTACTGAATTATCTGATAATATTGTTTCTGATATTGTGTGGTTAGTTATTCATATTAATGATAAATAGATAGTAGCTATTGGTGTATTTGGTTTAGATTATTATTATGATGGGTATGATAAAGAAAGGCAAATATATGCTTTTAGGAAACAATTGGAATTGGCTAGCAAATATAATAAACCGGTTATAATTCATTCTCGTGATTCTATAGAAGACACATATAATATATTAACTGAATATAAAGTGAATGGGGTTATACATTCTTTTAGTTCCAGTTTAGAGATGGCTAAAAAATTTATAAAATTAGGTTTTTATATTGGGGTAGGTGGAGTAGTTACTTTTAAAAATGCTAAAAATATTATTAATGTCATAGAGGGTATCGATACTAAATATATTTTATTAGAAACTGATTCTCCGTATTTATCTCCTGAACCATATCGTGGTAAAACGAATGACTCTGCTAATATACCTATTATTGCTAAAAAAATTGCGGATGTTAAGAATGTATCATTGTCTTTAGTGGAAAATATTACTACTAATAGTGCATGCGGATTATTTGACTTATCTTCTAATTTATGATACAATCAAAATATCAACACGAGGAGTTGATTATATGAAGAAAGTGATGCTAAATCTTTCTGTTATAACATTACAATTAGTAATAGTAATTGCTTTTGTAATATCAGTTTTTAGTGACACTATTGATGTAAAGAGAAAAGTAAATATAGCTCATAATGATAATTTATATAAAATTGCTGATTCAGTATCTTTGTTATTTTTAGAAGAACCTGAGGTAATTGAGGAAGAAAAAATCGAAGTGGTGGAAGAAGAAGTTTCTGAAGTTTTAGAAGAAATTGAACTTCCTTCGATAGAAGTTAAAGAAGAAGTGGTGGAAGAAAAGAAAGAAGAAGAGATTGTTTCAGAACCTCAACCTTTAGTTTCTTTGGATGTTTCTAAATATAAGAGTAATCCTGCATTGGGATTTGTTGTTACTGATGATAATAGACAATTTGAATTATCACAAGAAGATTTTGATTTGGTAGTTGCAATAGTATCTGCTGAATATGAAAAAAGTAGAGATGATGCTTTGGCAGTTATATCTGTTATATTGAATAGATGCGATTCTCCTAGATGGTCTAATTGGGCTGGTAAGACGCCAAGAGAACAGGTTACTAAGCCAAATCAATTTGAAGTATATACGATTAAGAGTTATTTGAAATATATGCCAGATGGTTCACAATATAATACTTTACACCGACAATTGGCTACAGAAGCTGTAACTGATGCTATGAATGGTATTAGAAATAATAAATATGAATCATTCCGTTCTTGGAGTTATATTACTAATGGTGACTATTATAGTTATAATTATATAGTAGAAGGTGGAAATCGTTATAAATAGAGCTTTTGCTCTTTTTTAATTAAAAGGAGTAGTTATGGATAAGTTTAATTTTAAGAAATCTTTAGGACAAAATTTTATTAATGATCAAACTATTATCAAGAGAATTGTTGATGCAGGAAATGTTGATGAAAAAACTTTGGTTATAGAAATTGGTCCTGGTGCTGGTGCATTATCTATGGAATTGGTTTCACGGGCTAAGTATGTTATTTTATATGAGATAGATGGTAGATTGGAATCTCTTTTAAGAGAAAAACTAAATAATTACGATAATTATGAATTAATAATGAAAGATGTTTTATCGGTATCAATATCTGATGATATAGCTAAATATGATTATGATAAGTTAGTAGTGGTTGCTAATATTCCTTATTATATTACTACTCCAATTATTAGTAAGTTAATTAACGAAGTATATCCAGATAGAATTGTTATCATGGTGCAAGATGAAGTTGCTGATAGAATTACGGCTCTTCCAGGAACTAGGGATTATGGTTTTATGAGTGTTATTGTACAAAGTAAATATACTGTTATTAAAGAATTTGTTGTTGGTAAGCATTATTTTACTCCTGTACCTAAGGTTGATAGTGCGGTAATTAGATTAGATAAAAGATGTGATTTAGAAATTAACGATTATAATTACTTTATTAAACTTGTTGGGGATGCTTTTAGATTTAAGAGGAAGAATATTAGAAATAATTTGAGTAATTATAGTTTGGATAGAATTAGTAAAATACTAGAGAAATATAAGTTATCTATTACGGATAGAAGTGAAAATATACCGGTAGAAGTATTTGTGGAAATGGCTAATGAATTGAAAGGACATGAATAAAACATGTTCTTTTTCATATACTTAACTAGGTGATTATGTGTTTAGTGTTGGAGACTATGTTACTAGAAATTCTTATAATAATGATATTGTATTTAAAATTATTCATATAGAAGGGAATATATGTTATTTGAAAGGATTATGTTATCGTTTATATGCTGATAGTCCTATTTCTGATTTAAAAAAGTGTTCTAATCCAGAGTGTCAAGATACTTTTGTTCCTTCAATGGATGAATATAGGAATTTAGATAGAAATGAATATTTTTATTTACCTGGAAGAATATTACATATAGATGGTGATAGTAAAAATAAATTTATGGATTATGGTGTTCATTTGAAAGAAGAAGATTTTGTTTCTAATGTGTAGGAACTAATGAAAGAATATAATCCTGATATATTAGTATTGACTGGTCATGATGCGTATTATAGAAAAAAAAGAAATGGATATAAAAATACTTCTAGTTTTAGTGGTGCTGTAATTGAAGCTAGGAAGTTTGAAAAATCACATGAGAAACTTTTAATAGTAGCAGGGGCTTGTCAATCTAATTATGAGGAATTAATTAAAGCTGGTGCTAATTTTGCTTCTAGTCCTAAAAGAATTAATATACATGCTTTGGATCCTGCTATTGTGGCTTCTTGTTTATCTTTTTCTCCCAAAACAAGCGATATTGATTTAATTAAGATATTAGGTAAGACCAAGTATGGTTCTGATGGTATGGGGGGGATTATTACTAAGGGTACAATGTATATGGGGTATCCTAGAGAATGAATAAGATTAGAGCATATATTAGATCAAAGATTGGTAATAAAGTGGTAGTTGTATCTTTCCAAAATAGGAATAGGGAGGAAAGATATGATGGTATCATAGAAAGTGTATATAGAAATATATTTACGATTAAAGAAAATAATGGTAGGTGTAAGAGCTTTAGTTATGTAGATATACTTATTGGTTATATCCGTGTATATATTTAGTAAAGTTATTTAAAATATATTGACTTTTATTTCTATTTTTTTTACAATGTATTTAGAAAAAATAATTTTCTAGAAGGAGTGAATACAGAATGAAGATTACTTCAGTCACAGTTAAAAAAATTGAAAAAGAAAATTCAAGAATGAAAGGAATAGCTTCAGTTCTAATTGATGATTGTTTTGCAGTACATGATATTAGAATTATTGAAGGAGACAATGGTTTGTTTATAGCTATGCCAAGTAGACAAACATCTACTGGTGGATATAGAGATATAGCACATCCTATTAATTCAGAAACTCGTCAAATTTTTGAAAAAGAAATTTTAGAAGCGTATGAAAAAGCAGAATAACTCTTAATGAGTTATTTTTTTTCTTATCTTGCATATACTTAACTAGGTGATATTGTGGATAAAGTAAAAGAAATTGAAGAATCTTTTAATCATGGTCTTAGTTTAGCAGAAAGAAAAAATATTGTAGTAACTGGAGTTAAGAAAATAGAATCATTTGATAATGAAGAATTCATGATAGATACAACATTGGGTTTTTTGCATATTAAAGGTGATGGGTTAGAAATAATAAAACTTGATACTTATCAAGGAAATGTTTCTATTAAGGGAAGAATA
>CAZZAK010000075.1:0-5008 GCA_964652515.1 uncultured Clostridium sp.
CTTTGAGAAGATTGATAATTTGAAAAATAAGTATCTTAATGTTGATGTCTTAATTATTGATGATATACAATTTTTAGGTAATGCTAGTAAAGCTCAAGAAGAATTTTTCCATACTTTTAATGAGTTACAGAGTATGAATAAACAGATTATAATTGCTTCAGATAGGGCTGTTAATGATTTAAAGAGTGTTGAAAATAGATTGATTACAAGATTTAATGGTGGATTATGTGCTAATATTCAAACTCCTGACTATGATCTAAGAGTTAGTGTTATTAAGAATATGCTTAAATATAATGATGGAGCTAGTGATGTTCCTGATGAAGTTATTGAATATATAGATAATAATTTTGATTCTGATATACGTACTTTAAGAGGAGCTATGACTAGAGTCTTAGCATATTCTACTATGTTTAGTAGAGGAAAAGTTACTTTAGACTTAGCTGTTGATGCTTTAAAAGATTCTTTAAAAGATAAGAGTTATTATAAGAATGATGTTCAAAGAATCCAAAAAGCAGTATGTAGCTACTACAAAATAAGTATTGAAGATATGAAAGGTAAGAATAGAAATAATTCTGTTAATTTTCCTAGACAAGTGGCTATTTATTTATGTAGAACATTGACTTCTGAGTCTTTTCCTAAAATAGGATCATATTTTGGTGGAAGAAACCATTCTACTATTATAAGTGCTTGTAATAAAATAGAAAAAGAATTAGCTAAAAATGATAAATTACAGAATGTTATAAAAGATTTAAAAAAAGAATTATCTTATTGATTGTTGATTATTGTTTATAAGTATCAACAAATATTGTTTATGGGTATTTGGTTGAAATTAAAGGATATTTTAAAGTTATCAACAGTTTCAACTTTATAATAATAATAAATATATTATAAAAAGAAAGGTGTGGTAAATTATGAAATTTATTATTAAAAAAAATATTTTATTTGATGCTTTAGTTAATACCTCTAAGGCTATATCTCAAAAGAATTTAATTCCTATACTTACTGGTATTAAATTTGATTTAAAGAAAGATGGATTATATTTATATGCTAGTGATTCTGATATTTCTATTAGAAGTTTTATACCTAGTAGTGATATTTTAGAAATTATAGAAACAGGTTCTGTTGTTATAGGTGGTAAATATATTGTTGAAATAGTTAGGAAGTTACCTGATTCTGATATTGTTATTGAAGTACTTGATGGATATAATATGATAGTTAGTACTAAGGGAACAGAATTTAATTTAAATGGTATTAATCCTAGTGAATTTCCTAATTTATCTTTTGAAGAAAGTAAGAATCCTATTATAATTAGTCCTATTGTTTTTAAAAATATTATTAATCAAACTTCTTTTGCAACATCTATGCCTGAAACCAGACCATTACTTACTGGTATTAATTTAAAACTTAAGGAAGATAATTTAGAAGTTATAGCTACTGATAGTTATAGATTAGCTAAAAAGAATATTAAATTAGACGAGAGTTATGAAAATTCTTTTGATATAGTAATACCTTCTAAAAATTTAATAGAATTAGTTAAGATAGCAGATGATGATAAGGAAAAGATATATTTCCATGTATTTAGTAACAAAGTATTATTTAAATATAAAAATATCTTATTCTTATCTAGATTAATTAGTGGTACTTATCCAGTATCTTCTGATATTATTCCGAAAGAATTTAATGTAGTAGTTTCAGTTAAATATGATGAATTATTTAATATGATTGATCGTGCTTCATTACTTACATCTGATAGAGATAAGAATATTATTAGATTAGAACTAGGTAATAATGAATTAATAATATCTTCAAATAGTCCTGAAATAGGAAAAGTTGAAGAAAAAACATCTGTTGATACTGATTCTGAAATATCTATATCATTTAGTTCTAAGTTTATGTTAGATGCTATTAAAAGTTTTAATGCTGAAGATATAGAAATATGTATGAATAATGATAATAGTCCTATTATTATTAGAAATAATAAGGATGAATCATTAATTCAATTAGTTTTACCAATAAAGACTTATTAGTCTTTTTTTGTCTATATTTTTTACATAATATAAATATCATCAGAAATTGTTGATATATTATGTAACATGTGTTATATTTTATTTGAGGTGAAGAAAAATGGCAATATATCATTCTATATCGTTAGGTGATGCAGGAGAAATAAGTGAAGAATATTTAGAAGATATATGTAAACTTATTAATTATATAAAGAAAAAATTATTATTTTTAGGAATATATGTTGATATAAGTGGATTAGAGTGTGATTATCAAATAGCAAACAATGGTGCAATACAATTAGGGTGGGATGTTAAAGAATATAATCTTGCTCCTTGTATAGCAACTTCTTTAGGAACAATAAAATTTGATGTTTATTCTGAAGACGGTTATAAAAATCATTTTAGTAGACGTATGAATTATTGTTCCAGTGAATTAAGAAAAAAATTTTTAGAAGAATTAATTAGTGATTATGGATTAGATATTAAAAATTCTTATAATTTAATTAATAATGACCTTTCAGTTAATTATTTATCAAAAATCTATGAAATGGATTGTGATGAGTATAAAAAAATGCGTGAGCAAACCGGCGGAGGATTTTCTTCTTCAATAAAAAAGGTACCTTGGCGTGAAGAAAAATTCCCTCAATATATAAATTCTGGTTATTATCCTCGTATTGATAAAGATGCTGCACTTAAGTTATATCGTGAAAAAATTGCTCCTAATTGTGAATCAAGAATACATACACAAAATGGTAAGACAAGATAAATAAATTTTTATTATGATTTTTAGAGTGATATTTTATATCATTCTTTTTTTTATTACTATGTCGACATAAATTGATAATCTTCGACATCTTGTTATGTTAGAATACACGGCTTGAAAGGAGGGGGAATATGGATGAGTATGAGATAGATACTTCTACATTAGTAATTATTGGTATTTCTGATAATGAGACTAAGGTTATTACTTTAGATAAAGAATATATTATTAAGTCTGCATCAACAGATATTGTTGATAGTACTTGTAAGTTTTTTGGGTCTTCTTTGGCTGATAGAATAAAAATGACTAAGAGACTAGCTAATATTTCTGTTAAATCACCAGTTATTGTGGAAGAAATTAGAAATTTATTATTCTTTCCTTTAAGGTCTACTAGAGAGAAAAATAATATATGGGTATCTTATAATAATATTGAGAAATATGATAAATTAGATGATAAAGTAATGGTTTATTTTAAAGGTGGAAAGAGTATTATTTTAGACTGTTCATATTATATTTTTGATAATCAGGTAACAAGGAGTTTAATTTTAGATTATGAGCATCAAAAAAGATTAAAAAGTTTGCAAAAATAATGCTCTTTTTCTTTGATTTTATTGGTAAAAGTGGTATAATTAATATATAGTTATGGAATGATGACTAGATAGGAATTAACAGTATGATTATTAAGAGTATAAAGCTTAAAAATTTTAGAAACTATGAAAATTTAGATTTAGAATTTAATGATAGATTAAATATTATCATAGGTAATAATGCTCAAGGTAAAACTAATATTTTAGAATCTATCTATTTTTTATCTTTATCTAAGTCATTTATTAATTCTCATGATGATTCACTAATTATGAAAGATATGGAGTTTTCTCGTGTAAATGGTACTATTTTAAGGAATGATGGTAAATATAATTTATCTATTATTTTAAACAGTTTAGGGAAGAACTTAAAAATTGGTGAAAATAAAGTTAAAAAGAGTAGTGAATATATTGGTAACTTGAAGGTAGTTATATTTAGTCCTTCTGATGTTAGAATTATTAAGGATTCTCCATCTGTTAGAAGAAAGTTTTTAAATATAGAGATTAGTCAATTATATAAGAAATATATTGTTTCGTTGAATGAATATAATATGTTACTTAGACAGAGAAATGAATATTTAAAGATAGTTAGGAATAAGGATATTGATTATAATTATTTAGATGTTATTGATGCAAAATTTGTAGATTTATCTTATAAAATATATTTATATCGTAAGAAGTTTATTAATTTACTTAATGATAAAATTACGGATATTTATAATAGTATTTTTGATGATGGTAGTATTTTTATTAAATATATTAGTGATGTTGATTTAGAAAATGATGATAGGATTAAGAATGATATATTTGATAAATTAAGAAAGAATTTAAATAAGGATATTATGTATGGTAATACTTCGATTGGTCCTCATAGAGATGATTTTTTAATACTTAGGGATGATATGGATGTTTCTTTATATGGATCACAAGGTCAGATTAAAGGTGTTACTTTATCATTAAAATTAGCTGAAATTGATATATTTAAAGATATTTGTGGAGAGTATCCTGTTATTTTATTAGATGATATATTTAGTGAATTAGATATATCTAAACAGAATAAATTAATTAGTTTTTTAAATAAGAAATTACAGATTATTATTACTACTACTGATATTGTTAATATAGATAAGAAATTTGTTAAAGATGCAATGATATATACGATAAATGAAGGAAAAATTATAAAAATGGAGGGTGATAAGAATGGACGAGAAAGTTAACGAACATTATGATGCGTCGGATATTCAAGTATTGGAAGGTTTAGAGGCTGTAAGAAAAAGGCCTGGTATGTATATTGGTACTACTGATGTTAAGGGATTACATCATCTAGTATGGGAAATTGTTGATAATGCTATAGATGAATCTTTAGCTGGTTATTGTGATACTATAGAAGTTATTATTAATAAAGATAATTCAGTAACTGTTAAAGATAATGGTCGTGGTATACCTGTTGATATCCATCCTAAAACAAAGAAATCTACAGTAGAAACTGTTTATACAGTTTTGCATGCTGGTGGTAAATTTGGTGGTGGTGGATACAAGGTATCTGGAGGACTTCATGGTGTTGGAGCTTCCGTTGTTAATGCATTATCTAAATGGGTAGAAGTAAAGGTTTATAAGAATGGTCATGTTCATTTTATTCGTTTTGAAAATGGTGGACATAC
>CAZZAK010000076.1:0-4816 GCA_964652515.1 uncultured Clostridium sp.
TCAATTAGGGTTTAAATAAATCTTTTTATGTGTCTACTTTCTATTGACTAGTTCAAATTAATATCTTTCCTCTTTTTTATTGTTGTAGTATTTAAATAATTCTAAGCATTTATCTCTATCAATACATTCCATGTAGTCTTTTAATTTGTCTCTTCCTCCGAAAATTTCGTCAAATTTTTCATCTCTAAAACCAATATTTGCAGTATCTGATATTGTGCAGCCATAATATATTTTGTCTATTTTTGCCCACATAGATGCACATAGGCACATATGACATGGTTCAGCAGTTGTATATAGTATGCATCCTTTTAAATTATGTGTTTTTAGTTTTTTAGATGCTTTTCTGATTGCATCTATTTCTCCATGACATGTTGGATCGCTTTTAGATACTACATGATTATGACCTGTGGCAATTATTTTATTGTCTTTTACTACTACAGCTCCGAATGGTCCTCCGTGATGGTGATTAATTCCGTAATAGGCTTCTTTTATAGCTAATTCCATATATTTATTCATTATTACATCTCCTTATAATTTCATTTACTTTATTTATTATTTCATTAGTATTAATTTGTAGTTTTAATTCTTTATTTTCTAAAAGTATATTGCCATCAATTATAACTGTATCAACGTTATTAATAGCGTTATGAACGATATTAGATATTATATTTATGTTAGGTTGTGTATTTATACTATTTAAATCCAATATTATTATATCGGCTAGTTTTCCTACTTCTATTGAACCAATTTTATCTTCTAGTCCTAATGCTTTAGCTCCGTTTATTGTGGCCATTTCTAAAACATCATATGATGACATGGCTAAAGGATTTTCACTTATTCCTTTTTGAAGATAATCTACTATGGACATATGGTAAAACATGTTTAAATTATTTCCACTGCCTTGCCCGTCTGTTCCGAGGCAAATGTTTACGTATTTTTTATATTTGGATATGTTAGCTATACCGCATCCTAAGTTTAAGTTACTAATTGGATTATGGCATATAGAAATATCTTTGTTTTTTAATAATTCTAGTTCGGAATCTTTTAGAAATGTAGCATGTGCTAATATTAGTTTATTATCTAGATATCCTAAATCTTTTAATACTTCTACTGGTAGTTTATGGTATTTGTTTATGATGGTATTTACTTCTTCTTCATTTTCTGATAAATGTATATGAATAGGCAAATTGTGTTCTTTTGCTATGTTTTTACACTTTATTAAGTAATCTTTTCCACATGTGTATAAGCTATGTGGTGTTACGGTAAATGTTATTCTATTAGAATTGTTATTTTTATATAAATCAATAAATTCTTCAATTTTATTATCGTCATCGTTGATAAGGCATCGTGAGTACGACATTCTTATCTTTGCTTCTTTTATGGCTTTTAGTGCTCCTTGACTATTATAATACATGTCATTTGCACAAGTAGTTCCTGTTTTAATCATTTCTAAAATAGATAACATAGTGGTATAGTATATATCTTTATTGGTTAGCTTATCCTCTATTGGCCATATTTTTTTTGCTAGCCATTCATTTAAATTCATATTATCATTTGTAGCTCTAAATAGACTCATACCTAAGTGGGTATGGCAGTTTATTAATCCGGGTATTATAATTTTGCCTTTGGCATCAATTAAGTAGTCATATTCTTTATCATAATTATCTACAATATCATATATTTTATTATCATTTATTAATATGTCTTTATTTAAAATTTCTTTATTTTTATTCATTGTAATTATTAATCCGTTTTTTATGAGTATTTTCATCTTTTCACCAAAATAAGTATAACAATATTAGTGATTTTTGACAAGTAAAAAAGAAGTTAGACTTCTTATTTATTAACTTTAACGCTATCATAGAATAGTGGTAATAATATATAATTTTTGTTTTGTAAATATTCAATAGTTTTGGGTAAAATGGATAATGTTTGAGTAGAGTAGTCATGAAATAATATTACTTCAATGTCTTCGTTTATTTCTTTTACTAAATTATTCCATGCTATATCTCCGGTGGCAACCCATCCTCCATCTCCATCTTGTGCTGTCCAATCTACCCAACCATAACCATTTTCTCTCAATTTATTGATTGCTTGATCTTTAATCCCATAAGCATTAGCAGTACCTGAACCTCCTGGAAATCTGACAATATTAGTAGTTACTCCTGTTCTTTCTTTTATTAGTTTTTCTTGTTTTTTTACTTGTTCTATGAAAGAATCAGCACTTGTATACAAACCTTTAAATATTAAATGAGAATATGTATGATTGGCTATTGTGTGACCTTCTTCAACTTCTTTTAAGTATAATTCTTTACAACTTTCTTTCTTATTATCATAGCAGTCATCTTTATCTAAACCAATAGTAAAGAATGTTGCTTTTACTTTGTATTTTTTCAAGACATCTAAGACTTTATGAGTGTTATAGTATGGGCCATCATCAAAGGTTAAGTAGGCAATTTTATAATTGGTTTCTTTCTTTATTATTTTTTGTTCTAATATTTTGGCATTATTTAGTGTTATCTCTTTTTCTTCTTGTATGTTTTCATTTATATTTTTAAGATTCTCTATTTGTTTTTCTATATCTTTATTTTCTTTAATGCCTTTTTGTTCGGTTTCTTTTATGCTATTTATTTCTTTTAATAATAATTCTTTATTATTTATATTTCTTTTAAGTTCTTGAAAGTAGTAAACAGATAATATAGTAAATATTATTATCGCTATTATGGCAAATATTATCCAATAATTTTTTTTATTTTCTGATTCGTTTCTTTCCATACTTCGTACTCCGATATTTTTTCTTTTTGTTTTTCTTTTATTTCTGTTAATTCTTTTTCTAATATTTCTTTGCTATTATTTATTTCATTGTTGCTAATGGTTATCTTTTGCTTTTCTTCTTCTATCTTTGTTAATTCTTTTATTGTGATTTTATTTTTTATAAAGATATAACTAAATGCAATAATTGAAAAGATTAATAAGATTATTAGAATGATATTTAATATTTTCTTATTCATAGTTATCTATGCTCCTTATATTTTTATGATATCTTAAATTAAAAAAATAATCAATAAATTTAATAAAAATCTATTTAACTTATTAATTTTTTTTGATATAATTATTTAAGAGTAGGTGGATGATGCATAAAAAGGTTATTATTCTAATACTTATAGTAATTTTATTGACTGGATGCGTTAGGCTAAACCACAATCCAGATGATATTATAAGTAATGTGATGGACAATAAAATAAATAATTCAAATACTGTTTCATCTGGTTATAAATTTTTTAAGCCATTAGGTGTAAGGCAGGTTAGTGATAAAGATTATAATCAGGTATTTAATATTAATGGATATGATATTTATTTGTATGTTGATATAATTAGTTATTATTATAAAAATATTCTTAATTATGAGGATAACAATACTTATGATTATTATAAGAAATTTAATTATAATAATATAGATGGATATGTAATAATTGATAAAAATGATAGTGACTATTTTGTAAAAATAGTGTATAATTATTCTAAGATAGAGTTTTATGTTGATGAGAAAAATTTGGATGTTGCTTTAACAAAGTCAATGATAATCTTAAATAGTATAAATTATAATGATAATTTGATTACTAATATGATGGCTAGCAATACAAATTCTTCTTTAGATATTATGTATCAATTAGAAGGACCTAAAGGCGATGGAAGTTCATTTTCTAAATATCTGAATGAATATGTACCAGATGATGATGAAGAGAATACTATAGAACTTCCTACAGAGTAATTAAATGAAAGAGGTGTCATGAGTGAAATTGTTTGATAAATTAAAAGATTTATTTACAGATACGGAAGAAGTAGAAGAAGAGGTTGATTTAGAAGAAGAACTCAAGGAAGAATATAGACTTCCACAGGAAAAATTGCCTAAGGTTATGCAGGATGTTATAGAAAAAGAAGAAAAAAAAGAAGATCCTGTTAAAAATTTTAGCGAGCCTCCTAAGAGAGAGGAAAGAAAATTTTCTTTTCCAATAGATTTTGAGTCTGATTTTGAAATAAAAAATGAGCGTCCTAATATAATTGAAGAAGAAAAAAAGATTTCTAAAATATCAAAGGAAGTTAAAGATATATATCCTGAAACTAAAGTTGATGTAATGAGCACTCAAAAATTTAGGGCTTCTCCGGTAATATCTCCAGTATATGGAGTATTAGATAAAAATTATACTAAAGATGAAGTGAAAGAAAAAGATGATGAATCAAATGAGATAAAGAGAGCATCTAAGAAAGTTGATTTTGAATCAGTTAGAAAAAAGGCTTTTGGTAATTTGAGTGATGATATAAAAGATAATTTGATGTGTGAAAATTGTGAACTTTATAAAGAGGTTAAAAGAATATCTTCTTTAAAGGAGGATGATATCTTATATGATATGACAGTAGATGATGATAATGGTAAGGATGAACTGACAATTGAGAAAGCATACGATAATTATGAAGACTTTGGTGTTAGTTATGAACCAGATACTAGAAAAAATTATGCTGATAAAGTGAATATTGTTAATCATAATGAAACGCCTCTTGAGGCTAAAGAAGTAGAAGTTAAAGAGGAAAATGTGACTTCTGAATTTGTAATAGACAAGAATAAGCAAGAAGAAGTGCAAGAAGATGCATATGAAGAAGAATCAAGTGTGGAAGCTCCTGTTAGAAGTAAAAAACAGGATGAAAATATAAGTGATGAGTTTTTTGATTTGATTGATTCAATGTATAAAGAAAGGACGGAAGATGATGAGTAATGTTTTACCGATAATTTTATATGTTTTAGGTGCTATTTTATTAG
>CAZZAK010000077.1:0-4632 GCA_964652515.1 uncultured Clostridium sp.
GCATCCGGCTCATAACCGGGCGGTCATAGGTTCGAGTCCTATAGGGTCCACCATAAAATAAAATTAAAAGAAGCCTAAAAGAGCTTCTTTTTATTTTATTTTGTTACTACCGCTTTTTATCCACTTTTCCCTCGCATAAGTAATGACATTAAATATTTCATTTCTTGATGCTCTTCCAAAATTAGTATTATCCATACCAATTATTTTTTGCCTAATTTCTTCAAAACTACCTAATACTTCTGCAATTTCACAATTACATATGTGGTAGGCATCACTAATACTTATAACTGAATTGGATGGGTAATTGATACTTACAACCTTGGATGGATCTTTTATAGATTTATTTAAATAACTTTCAATCTTCATAATAGCAACATGATCAGATTCAAATCCATTGTAAACATAATATATATCTACTTTCGGTAATTGCGTTGTGTCATTAAAAATACTCCTAGTAAATAATCCTACTTTATCATTATCGTATACACATACAAATAGATTACTGACATCAATAGTGGAATACGATTCGCTAATAGCTTTCTCAATAGAAGCCCTAACTAAATCATCCATTTTACCAGATGCTTGTTTTTCTTTTATTGCCTCTTTTATATAATAATCCAAAAGATTATCAGCATATGGGCCTAAGTATTTTTTCAATTCCTCTGAAATAGTATCTACTGGATTTTTAGCCATAATAATTCCTCCTTATCATTAATGTTCTATTAAACTTTCTCCTGTCATTTCTATAGGCTTTTCTAGTCCCAATAGTTCCAACATGGTTGGAGCTATATCTGCTAATTTACCATTTCTAATCTTAATATTTTCTCTAGTAATAATACAAGGAACAGGATTAGTAGTATGACTTGTAACAGGATTATGGTTTTCATCCCACATGACATCACAATTACCATGATCAGCAATTATTATTAAAGTTCCACCAAGTTCCATGACTTTGTCATATATTTTTGATATACATTTATCCATGTCCTCAACTGCTTCTTTAGCAGCTTCATAAACACCAGTATGACCTACCATATCACCATTAGCAAGATTCATAATCGTAACATCAAAATTTTTTACTTCATCCAAAAACTTATCAGTTACTTCGTATACGCTCATTTCTGGCTTTAAATCATATGTAGCAACTTTTGGTGATGGTATAAGAATTTTTTTCATGTCATCGTATTCAATCTCTCTTCCACCATCAAAGAAAAATGTAACATGTGGATATTTTTCTGTCTCAGAAATTCTCAATTGACTTAAACCATTATCATGTAAGTAATCTACTAATATATTTTTTAAATCCAAGTCATCAAATGCATGAGCTGAAAGAACACTCTTTGTAACAGGGTACATTGTAAGAGTTTTAATATTATTAAAATACTTAACTTTCAAACCCCTAGCATTAGCCATTTCTTCATAAGCAGTTGGATTACTAAATAAAGTGAATAATTCTCTTAATCTATCTTTTCTAAAGTTGAATGTAATGACTCCATCATTATCATCTATAGGCATATTATTAATTATTCCTGGTATCACAAATTCATCATAAATATCTTTTTTATAATTATCTTCTATTACTTCTTGATAATTATTGTATTTAGGTCCATTACCATAAACAATAGCATCGTATGCAAGTTTAATTCTATCAAAATTATCATCACGGTCCATAGAATAATATCTTCCAGAAATTGTAGCTATTTTACCAATTCCTATTTTATTAATCTTATCATTTAATATATCTAGGTACTTAATAGCACTTTTTTCATAGGTATCTCTACCATCTAAAAAAACGTGTATATATACATTTTTTATATTTTCTTTTTTACACATATCCAAAAGTGCAAGTAAATGATTAATATGAGAGTGTATACCTCCGTCAGAAAGAAGCCCCATTATATGCAAATTAGAATTATTTCCTTTAACGTGATTAAAAACATCAAGTATAAAACTGTTTTTATAAAAACTACCATTCTTAATTGAACTATTAATAGCTGCTAGTGGTTGAAAAGCAACCCTTCCAGTTCCTAAATTCATATGACCAACTTCACTAGTTCCCATCTGACCGTCTGGTAAGCCGACAGCAGATCCGCTAGCTTCCAATATTGAATGGGGATATTTCTTCATCAACATATCTAGAGTAGGGGTGTACGCATTTTTAAATGCATTACCATCACTTTCTTTTCTAACTCCACATCCATCTAAAATACACAACACCATAGGCTTATTCATAAAATCATCTCCTGTAACAATTATAACAAAAAAAAGCATCAAAATAAATACATTAATATAAAACGAACAACCATAATAGTTGTTCGCATGAATAATTATTCCTCTTTAATTTAATTCTTTTTCAATATAATTAACTATTTCCTTACACATGTTGGTAATTTCTTTAATATTTTTACCTTCAATCATAACTCTAATATAATTTTCTGTGCCAGAAGGCCTTACTACTATTCTTCCATCACCATGCATTCTTTGTTCATAAGTACTTATAAATTCATGGATGTCTTGTCTTTGTTTATACACATCTTTACCATCTTTGGAAACATTAGCATTTATTAACACTTGAGGATATTTTTTCATAACTGATGATAATTCACTCAGTTTTTTCTTACACTTACTCATTATATTTAATATCTGTAAAGATGTAAGTTCACCATCACCAGTATTAGCTAATTCTTTAAATATAATATGTCCGCTTTGTTCACCACCCAGTATAAAATTTGATTTTATCATTTCTTCAAGAACGTATTTATCTCCAACTGCTGTAGATACAAAATTAATATCATTTTCTTCACAAAATTTAATAAATCCTAAATTAGACATAATTGTTCCTACAATGGTATTATTAGTTAATTTGTTATTCCTCTTTAATTCTAATCCAGCAATTGCTAAAATATAGTCCCCATCAATCTCATTTCCCAATTCATCTATTAATATGCACCTATCAGCATCTCCATCATAGGCAATTCCAATATCATATTTTTCACTTATTACTTTTTCCTTTAAAATATCTACATGAGTAGATCCAGCATCCTTATTAATATTTAAGCCATCTGGACTATTGTTAATTACATCAAAATTAGCATTTAATCTTTGAAAAAGTTTTGTAGCAGACAAACTAGCAGCCCCATTAGCAGTATCAACAAGTATTTTAATATTGCTGATATCATTATCTATAGTATTTACTAAATAATCTAAGTAATCATCTAAAGCATTCTCATTGCTTGTAAACTTTCCACATTCATTTACATTACTATTCAATATAAAATTATTCAAAATAATATCTTCACATTTTCTTTCCAAATCTTCTGATAGTTTAATACCATTCTTATCTAATACTTTAATACCATTATACTCGCTTGGATTATGACTGGCAGATATAATAAAAGCACCATCCATCTTATATTTTTTTGTTAAATATGATATTGCCGGAGTAGGCAATACTCCTACATTTAAAATACTACATCCTTCACTAAGTACCCCAGCAGACACTGCTAATGTAAACATATCTTTGGATATTCTAGTATCGCTTCCTATTAAGAAAGTTAATTTATCTCTCTTCGTTTCTTCTTTTAATGTTCTAGCAACAGATGCTCCTATTTTTAAAGCTAATTCACAAGTTAGGTCTTTATTAACGATTCCTCTTACACCGTCAGTACCAAACAATTTACTCATTATTTTTCACTCCTTTTAACAATGTTATCCATACTTTTGACGATACATCCTTCTGGTATCACGCCTCTTACTGAAGTAAGCGGATAAACTATAGTATGTGAGCCAATAATAGTTCCTGGATTTAATACTGAATTGCATCCTACCTCCGCATAATCACCAAGAAATGCACCAACTTTTCGCAAATTTGTTTCAATTAAATCATCTTTATTTTTAATAATAACATTTTTACCATCTATTTTTAAGTTTGAAATAATACAACCTGCAGCTATATGAGTATGATACCCTAGAATAGAATCTCCAACATAATTAAAATGAGGAACCTGTGAATTATCGAAAATAATAGAGTTTTTAATTTCACAAGAATTACCAAAGACACAATTTTTTCCAATGATGGCAGATCCTCTAACAAAAGCACAAGGCCTAATTTCTGCCCCTTCATCTATTATACAAGGACCAGTTATATTAGCACTTACAGCTACTTTAGCACTCTTATGAATCCAAATGTTTTCTCCTTTCAATTCATAATCATCACTCAATGTTTTTCCTAGTTCTATGATGCATTCCTTAATATGAGGTAAAATCATAAATGGATATTCATATTTTCTAATAAAATTAATAGCTATACTATTATCAGTTTTAAATAATTCTTCTGTTTTCATAATTTACTCCTTAAATATAATTATATCAAATTTTATTCAAAATAAAAAATACAATTTAATATTAACAGAAAATACCCTTATTAGAAAGTGATCTTTATTTTAATATTCGGTTGTACTAAAAATAATTGCACCAATGTATTAGAATATCTAATTATTTTTTTTTATTTCTTTTCACAGAGTATTCATATACTGTCCAACTTTTGGGGTTAAGTTCAATCTTTCAAAATCATCTTTTTCTTTAATTAAATCTAATTCTTCAATATTAATTTCTTGTTTAATAATATTTATC
>CAZZAK010000078.1:0-4620 GCA_964652515.1 uncultured Clostridium sp.
CCTCAAAGAGCCGCGCCCGACCGGAGACGCCGTGCGCCTTCAGCGACGGGGTAGAGGCTGCTACTGTACCATCTCTTTTAGAATATGGAAAAGTATGTATCTTACTAAATTTAATTTTCGCTAAAGTATCTAATGTTTCATTAAATTCATTATCTCCTTCAGAAGGAAATCCTACGATTAAATCAGTAGTAATACTAATACCCGGTATCTCTTTTCTTATATAATCTACTCTATCAATAAAATACTTCTTATCATATTTTCTATTCATTAATTTAAGTATTTTATCAGATCCTGACTGTAATGGAATATGTAAATGTTTAGCCATTATGTCATTATTCTTAATTAAATCTATTATTCCATCAGTGATTTCATTTATTTCAATTGAAGATAATCTAATTCTAAATATATTAGGAATTTTAACTAATTCTCTTAATAACTTTTCCAAGTTATCATCAGTACCTAATCCATATCTACCAGTATGAATACCAGTTAAAACTATCTCTTTATATCCATTATTAACTAGATTAGTAACTTCATTTATTACTTTAGATAGATATTTACTTCTAATACCACCTCTAGCATAAGGAATAGCACAATATGCACAAAAAGCATTACATCCATCTTGTATTTTAACAAATGCTCTAGTATGAGTAACAAATCTATTTATATACATATCTTCAAATTTAGTATTACGTATATCTTCTACTTTAATTATTTTCTTTTTATTTTTAAGATATTCATCTAATAATTCTACTATATCACCCTTATATTTATTGCCTAAAATAATATCAGCATCTATTTTATCACTATTTAATTGTGAATAACATCCCATAACAATAAGAATACTATTTGGATGATTCTTTCTTATACCGTGAATAAACTGTCTATCTTTTCTATCTGCTTCATTAGTAACACTACATGTATTAATAATATAGATATCAGAATTAGATTTAAAATCCACCATTTTATATCCATTATTTTCCATTAAATTAATAATATATTCTGACTCATAAGTATTTACTTTGCAACCAAATGTATGAATAGCAAATGTCATAGCATCACCTCAATTCGTATATATTCTAACATAATTAAAAGAAATAATAAAGAATTATTATTCCTTTATTATTTTTATATTTTAATATCATATATATTTATAATTTCAGCATACACATCTGCTTTTTCATCATTTTTATCAGTTAATATACCTAAACTAATTATTTTATCTCCATTTTCATAATCTTCGAATATACAACTACCCTCAACTTCAGTATTACCTTTAAATTCTATTTTAGTAATAAATTGATGACCATCTCCTACTTTATTAAAGACTCTATCATTATATGAAATTTCATTATCAGATATTTTTTTATAGTTTAACTGGGGTATTACTTCACCAATGTATATCATATTATCATCAGGTATTACAACCAATACTTTATTTTCACTTAATTCACACTTTATATAGGATACTGTAATATCTTCTAAAATAGAATACCAAATTTTAGAATATATAATATATTCTTTTCCTTTAATATATATTTTAGTTCCTTCTTTTATTTTATTAATTAGTTCATTCATATTATACCCTCCAAATTAATTATACTAAAACATTTTAAAAAAGTACATATTTATCTAAATGCAAAGAAAATATAGTTTCTTTGAACATAAAACTATATTTCCCTATAAATACAATTATCTTCTACCTCTCGAAACACCAATATATGTTCCTAAAAGTTGTTTAGCATTACCACCACATCCACCAAATGGATATAGTTCAACATGTTTTTCCATGTCTTCAACTTCTGGAAGTTTTGAAGCTCTATATTTTAAAATTCTTTTTACAATTTCTTCATAACTCATGTTTTTAATATTGCCAATAACTTCTAATTGCGGTTCATCTAACCAAAACCAAGGACAAGATAAACCAGTTCTTTTATCAAGAATTACATTATTTGTATTGGTTACATGTATTCCTGATATAGTAGCAGGACAAGTTGGCATTTCATAATTAACACCATAAGTACTAGAAATATAATCTCTAAATTTATTTAAATCTTCTTCTTTAACTTCCAAATCTTTATAAACTTTTGAACAACTTCCTGCGTCTTCTAATTGACCTATTAATGGAAATATACCATTTTCCATACACCAATTAATTATAGATGGTAATTCATTATAATTTACACTAGTTGGAACTATTGAAGCACCTAGATTTGTAACTCCATTTTGAGCATGAGTAACTTCACGCAAAGCTTGATAATTCTTTAAGAAAATATCACCTTTATCTCTACCATATAAATAAGCCATTTTTTCTTTATCAAAAGTATCTAATTTAAATAATACATTTAATGTTCCATTATCAATATAATCAAGTAAATCCTTATCTACATTTAGCATATTACTAAACATTGATAATCCAATACCTTTTTGTTTACACCATAACAATATTTGCTTTAAATGTCTTAAATTAGCTGGAGCAGTAGGTTCTCCTAATCCGCAAACATATACCCATTGTATTTTTCCATCATTCATTAATTTTTCTATTGATGGAAGATCAACAGAACAAGGAAATCTATACTTTGGAGTATCACAATAAATACATTTTAAATTACAAGCACCACCTAATTGAACATCCAAAATAGGTAAACTTTTACTAGATTGACTAATTAAGTTTTTTGTTTCTTTTTTCTCCCATGGTTTATATTGCATCATTTCCATACAAAATCCCCCTTTTGTTGATGTGTATTCTATCATATTTTTGCCATTTTGTCAAAAAACACACCTCTTTCAACCGAACTAATACTATGTATATTACTTAAAAGTTCAATAATTTTTTTCTCATCAAAAGTATTACATGAGAATATATCAATAACACAATTATCGTGGCAATGTATTGATACATGAGATTCTGCTATTGGTCTTAAAATATCATACTTATCTTTAAAAACAGAACAAATTTTTTCATATATTGGATGCATATCTATATTTTCAATTATTTTATCAATCAATATTAAGGCTTTTTGATAATCAATTTTATCAGTTTTAATTATTACATGTTTACCAAAATTTCCAGTTAAATCATTATTGGTACATAAATCATATTTCTTTACTTCAAAATATTTGTTTAAAATATTAATTATTTCTTCACTATTAATGGTTTTGCTATTATACAAATCAACAAAAACAGTGTTCATATTACTATAAGTATGACAAGTAAAATGAAAATCATTGCCTAAAACAATACCACTAATACCATCATCTAATAAATCTTTATTACCAAAATAAGGAATTGTTATACATTGACCTTTACCAGTAAGGAAAAAGGAATTAATATCATTTAATAAATTTGAGATTATTTCAATATTATCTAATTTATCATTTTGTATTTCATAACCATCAAAAAAGAAATGATTTATATTGGTTTTTATATTCACAATTACCTCCTTGTACTATTGTTCTAATAATTTTTATACATTAATTATACTAGAATATTTTAAAAAAGTACATATTTATCTTGATTATAGAACATTTGTCTACTATAATTAGACATAGGAAACATTTAATAGTTGGGTGATTGCCTTCATCTTACATAAGATTGGAGGTGATATTATGAGTAAAAAAGATTTTATCATCTTTTTTCTACTTATCATTATACTTTTACTTATAATATTACTACTTGTAATATTTATATAAAAGAAAATCACCTAACTATAAAATAGTTTAGGTGAAACCAAAACATATGGCAAACACCCAACACTAGAACATTGAATGTTTCCTTTTTTATTTTATGCAAATATTCACTTGCAAATACATAATATCATAAATTATTTGTTGTTGCAAGTTTTTATGTTAATATAAAAAAGAGGGATAATTATGTTTAAGTATACATTAGATAATAAAAGATATCATACATTAAATTATTTTTATAAAACTAAATTTCATACTAAAGTATTTAAAGTTAGTTTAAATGCTGGTTTTAGTTGCCCTAATCTAGATGGTACAGTAGGATACGGAGGATGTATCTATTGTTCTAAAACAGGAAGTGGTGAATTTGGAGGTAATCCAAAAGAATCTTTAACAGAACAATTTTATAATATTAAAAAGATTGTTAATAAAAAAAATATTCCTGCTAAATATATAGGATACTTTCAAGCAAGAACTAACACTCATGCCCCATTAGAAATACTTAAAGAAAAATACGAAGAAGTTTTAAAAATAGACGATGTTATTGGATTAAATATAGCTACAAGATGTGATAGTATTTCAGATGAATGTTATGACTATCTAGAAGAACTAAGTAAAAGAACTTTCTTAACTATTGAATTAGGACTTCAAACAATACATGAGAGTACTTCCAAATTAATTAATCGTTGTCATACATTAAAACAATTTGAAGATTCTATTAAAGAATTAAGAAAAAGAAATATTAACGTTTTAGTTCATATTATAAATGGACTACCATATGAAACAGAAGAAATGATGTTAGAAACAGTTAAATACTTAAATAAATTAGATATTCAAGGTATTAAAATACATATGTTACATATAATTAAAGATACTAAAATGTCTGAATTATATGAAAAAGATCATTTTAATATTTTAAAATAATAAGAATATATA
>CAZZAK010000079.1:0-1048 GCA_964652515.1 uncultured Clostridium sp.
ATTAAATAGTGTAAAATTATTCAATTATGTTCATATCTTCACTTATGCTATTAATTAATTCATTATTATATTTTTTATTTAACTTATTAAATTTCTCTATAAATTCGTTATATTCGAAGTTAAAAATGTCTAAGTAATCTTCAATTAATTCTTCAATATAATTGCAATTATTTTTTTTAAGAAAAACAATTATTTTATTAATGTTATCTATGTTTAAATTATTAATTACAGATTTTTCATATTTATCTATGTTAATATTCATTATCTACCTCTTTTGTTTTGCTTTTCTAATTCATCAATATTTATTCCATATTTTTTGGCTATTTTTCCTCTTTCACAACTTAGAATAGGATTTAGTGCTAGGTTACCTTTTTTATTAACTGTTACCAAGTCTATACTATTTTCAACCATATAATCGATCAATGCTCTTAAAGTGTCTGTTTTTAATCTTAGACATTTATTTGTTATGTAATTGTCTATTCCATATTCTTTTAGTAAATCTATTCCATTGTTGATATTGGAAATAGATATTGAAAATATTGATGGAACCAGTAATTGAAGATATTTTCCGTTTTGCCAATATGGTAGTTTTATTTTTGCTTCAATTTCATCATAACTACTATTCCAAATTGTAGATGTCAATAATCCTTGAAATTTTTCTTCTTTCCATTCAGGCATTTTGAGAACTTTTTTGATATCTTCGATGCTTGCTTTCCAAATATTTGAAGTTAATAATCCTTGAAATTTTTCTTCTTTCCATTCAGACATTGAAAGTGCTGCTTTAACTGTTTCAAAATTACTGTTCCAAATGGTTGGTGTTAATAATCCTTGAAATTTTTTTTCTTTCAATTCAGGCATTAATAAGATTTTTTGAATTTCTTCGTAATTACTATTCCAAACACCAGAAGTTAGTAGTGGCTTAAATTTAGGATCTTGCCATTCAGGCATAGCTAAAATAGATTTGATATTTTCGTAGCTGCAGCTCCAAATATTAGGAGTTAGTAGTGGCTTAAATTTAGGATCATTCCATTCAGACATTGCCAAGATT
>CAZZAK010000079.1:1148-4609 GCA_964652515.1 uncultured Clostridium sp.
TTATCATAATTACTATTCCAAATACCAGGAGTTAGTAGTGGCTTAAATTTAGGATCATTCCATTCAGACATTGCCAAGATTTTTGAGACATTATCATAATTACTATTCCAAATACCAGGAGTTAGTAGTGGCTTAAATTTAGGATTTTGCCATTCAGGCATTGATAAGATTTTTTGCATTTCTCTAGATTTAATTTTTGTTTTCTTGCTTCCATCTGGAAAACTATTTGAATTTTTTAGTTTCCTTAACATTTCTTTTGAGCAGTTCCATATCTTTGCTGGGAATAACTCAGGATGCTTTTTTTTCAATATTGATATAATTTCTAATATTTCATTAATATTAGCATAATTATGCTGCCAAACGCCTGGCCTTAGTAACTCTTGAAATTCAGGATCATTCCATTCTGGCATGCGAAGTATATTTTTTGTGTTTTGAGCAGTGCTTATCCAAACTGTTGGCGTAAATATTCTTTGAAATTTTTCTTCTTTCCATTCTTTTAAGTGTAATACTTCTACTACTTCTTCGTATTTTCTATTCCATATTGTAGCAGTTAATAGTGGCTTAAATTTAGGATCATCCCATTCAGGCATTGCTAAGATTTTTGAAATGTCATCACTTTTACATTGCCAGATATTTGACTTTAATAATTTTTGAAATTTAGGATCATCCCATTCAGACATTGCCAATATTTTTGAGACATTGTCATAATTACAATTCCAAATATTAGGAGTTAATAGTGGTCTGAATTTAGGATTTTGCCATTCAGACATCTCTAATATTTTTTTTGCATCAATAAACTTCTTGCGTTTTAATGTGCGTGTCATCAAATCTTCTCTTTGCATTTGTTTTAGTATTTTTTCGATTTCATCAACTTCATTTTTTTTAATAATAATCACCACCCATTTTGTTGTTTGGTATATAAAACCAACTATTTTTGATTAATTTTTTGTGTTATCATTTATACTTCATTTTCTTTTAATATTTTTATTATTTCTTTTTCCATACATAATCTTCTATTCTTTATAAGTATAACATAATATATAAAAAAATACTATTATTACAAAAATAAAACTCAAACTTTTTTATAATTTGAGTTTTTTGTTATGGTAGATATTTCCTTATTGTTAGTCAAATACTCAATGCTTTCATGTTTAACTTTGTAACAAATTTATGTGAATTAAAAATCGAACTAGATTAGTTCGATTAAATTACATTTTGGTACCAGCCAAGGGACTTGAACCCTCACGCCACAAGGACAATAGATTTTGAGTCTATCGCGTCTACCATTCCGCCAGGCTGGCATAAAAAGGAATAAATCCTTTAATGTATTTCTGATTCACTTGGCATACATAATGCACATATAAAGTAAGCTAATACTCCAGTTCCAGCAGCAAAAGCTAATAATGCCCATATTACTCTTATAACAGTAGGATCAATATTAAAATATTCTCCAATACCACCACATACACCAAATATTTTTTTACCTTGTTCTACTCTATATAATCTTTTCTTAGACATAAATACCACCGAAGACATTATATCATATTATTTACTTATTTTCAATATTATTAGTATATAGTTAATTGTTATCTATAAAATTGCTTATAAGTTTTACCATGTTGTGTGTATTGCTTACATAATTTTTATTTTTGAATGTTTTAATTTCTTTGAAAGCATCTTCTAATTCTTTAGGATCAGAAATTCCAATTATATATTTATCTTTAGAGAATTTTTCTATTATTTGTTTTTGATGATCATTAATATGCTCATTATATTTTTCTAATCTTGGGCAAGCTATTATTTTTTTCCCGTTTTTTAGTCCAGTTAATATGGAACCTACTCCACCATGAGTTATTAGTAAGTCACATTCTTTCATCAATGAATTAAATTTGTCACGATCTATTAAATCAAATATTTCCATATCTTTGCTTTGATATTTAGTAAATCCTGCTTGAACTATTACTTTATCTTCAATAACTTTTTTATCTATTAACTTTTGTATTTCATCTAAAAGTCTTTTGAAACTTTTATCTTGCGTTCCTAAAGTTACTAAAATCATATTTTACCTCCTATCAAAATATCCATCCTCCATATGTTGCTTTGGGATATAATTCTAACATACTCTCCCATTGTACTATAAATAAGTCAGCAAATTGATATACTATTCTTCCTGTTTTGGTTTTTGTATGTGAATTAGCAAATGTTTCTATATATATAATTTTACTACCAAATATATGTCCAATTAATAACATTGGTCCTGATGTGTGTGCTCCAGTGGAAATAATATATTTTGGTTTAATTTTTATATATAATATTAGTGATTTAACGGTATTATAGAATAGTTTAAATGGATATGTTATTTTTGTCAATAATCTTGAGTAGCTTCCATATACTAGAAAATTTACTTTTCCTGGATATTTATCTAGTAGTGATAGATTATCTTTAGTTTTTTCTGTTATTATATGATAGTCATATTTTTCAAATAGTTCTTTTAACTGAAGTAATTCATCTAGATGACCACCGGTTGAGGATATAAATAAAACTTTTTTCTTCATAATACCTCCTTTTAAATATTTTTCTTTATAAGACTAATCCATTCCTTTTTTATTTCTTCAATACTATATTTTTTGATACTATTATAACTTCTTTTTGTTATATTGTTAATATTATTTATATCATTTAGGTATTCAATTACTGTTTTGGCATACAATTCTTTATTTCTATCTTTTATTAGTAATCCATTACCGTTTGATAATATTTTTTTTGCACCAGATGCACTATCAAAAGCTATACATAGTAATGATCTGCTTATAGCTTCAATTAAAACTAATCCAAATGATTCTGTATATGATGTCATTAAATACATATCATAACTATCTAATTTATTTAGAAGTTTATTATGCTCAATAAAACCACATAGTTTGATATTGTTATTTAGATTTAATTTAGTTATTTTTTCATTTAGTTCATCTTTTAACGGACCATCACCATATATATCTAGTTTTATATCAGGTATTTCTTTTTTTATCAATAAGATTATATCTATTATGTCGTTATATCCTTTTTCTGTGACTAATCTTCCTACACTGACTAATTTATTATTTACTTTTATTTTTTCTTGATATTCTTTTATATTTTCTATTACGTTTGGTATATATATACATTTAGTTTTAATGTTTTTTCTTTCTATTTCTTTAGTATAAAATTCTTTTAATTCTTCACTCACTAGTACTAGATAATCAATGTTTTCACATGAATTTATTAGATTATTTATATATCTATTATTATTATTATGATAATTATGTTCAGTTGCAATGGCAATAATATCTCTATTTTTATTATTACTTACTACTGCATTATGAAAATCTCTAGTAGTTATTATGTATTTACTATTGATTTCTTCTACATACATTATATTTTTTATATATTTTAATATTAAAATTTTTATTAGTTGGTATGCA
>CAZZAK010000080.1:0-4601 GCA_964652515.1 uncultured Clostridium sp.
TAATAATGTTAATGATTTTGACAAATAATTAAGGTGTTCGCAATATAGTAATATTCCGATTATCAAGTCAATGAAAAATAGACTAAGTTTTATGATATAATAAAATATGAAAGAAATGGATAAATAGTAGTTTGAAGGTGTGAATGATGAAAACTTTATATATGATTGGTGGCACTATGGGAGTGGGAAAAACAACTGTGTGCCAACAACTCAAACAAGATTTACCAAATAGCGTATTTCTTGACGGAGATTGGTGCTGGGATTCGAGCCCGTTCCGAGTAACCGAAGAAACAAAAACAATGGTAACGAATAATATATGTTACTTACTTAATAATTTTCTGAGGTGTTCTGCATACGAGAATATCATTTTTTGCTGGGTACTTCACGAGCAAAGTATTATCGATTCCATACTTGAGAAGCTGGATACTCATAACTGTGAGGTAAAATGTATCTCACTTGTAGCGGATGAAAAGACTCTGCGTGAAAGATTAGTAACGGATGTAGAAAGGGGTATTCGATCTGAAGATGTAATTGAGAGAAGCATAGCAAGAATCTCGATGTATCAAGCACTCAATACCATTAAAATTGATACTAATGCAAAAAATATAGCTACGATTGTCAATGAGATTAGGCAGTTGTAATGCTATCAAATTTCAATTTGTATGTAGATTAGTTCGTAAGATTAAGATATTAGGAGAATGAAATAATTCTCTTTTTCTATGATAAAATAGATATATGATTTGAATGTTAAAATTATTTGCGAAACTTCCAAAGAAATTTGGTAGATTAAATGAATAATAAAAAGTAGAATGTTTAGTGAAAGGAATGATTATATGAATATTGGTCAAAATATTTTAAATTTAAGAAAAGGTGCTAATCTTTCACAAGAGCAACTTGCTGAAAAGATGGGAGTAACAAGACAAACAATAAGCAACTGGGAATTAGATGAATCTAGTCCAGATTTAAAGCAAGGTAAAGAATTATCTAAAATATTTAATGTGAGTTTAGACGATTTAGCTGGTGATTCAACATTTGAATACTTAGGAGAAACAGATAGTAACAAAAAGATAACTATAATATCGCCAATTGAAAATGTTATAGTAACTTGTAATAAGGTTCAATCATCAGATAAGTATAAAGGTGGTAAAGATTCGCCAAAATATGCTTTGTTTGGATGTGATGAAAGTAATAATAATGTTTTTGGACCAAATAATACTTTTTTAGGTTGGTATGAAGATAAAGAACAAATATCAAAAGATATTATGGGCATAAAAGAAGCATTATTATCTGGCACTTCATCTTATGAACTAAAATATAATGTTGAAGTTGAAAAGAAATTCATGGGTATGAAATTAAAAATGAAAAAGTAATATAAATTATTATTTATAAAAGATCGGAAGATTAAGATATTCCCGTACACTAAGGTGAGAAATAATCTCATCTTTTTTTAGTAATATTACGATGAGTAAGAATTATAATAAAATGGCATAAAATCGTGATATAATTATATTGAAATGAGGATTATATGAAAAGAAAATTATTGTTAGGTGTTTTAATTTTTATTGCAATTCTTTCTATAACAGGATGTGGTAAGAAAGAAGCACAAAAAGAAGAAAATGAAAAAGAAGGAAAAATAGTATTAAAGTTACAACAATTTGGTTTTGACTTAGAAGAAGATGAAGAAGATGAAAAATATGAAAACAGTCTAGTAATTAAAAATGAGAGTATTAATATATCAGGTATTAAGTTTGAAAACATTGATAAAGGTATGTTAAACGATCATAAAGAAAAATATTCTAAAGTTATTGAATATATAAAAACAAAATACGCTAATTTTGATTTAACTAAATGGAATATAATTGTAAATATGTTTGCTGTGAACGATGGTAATGGAATTATCAAATTTAATTATCAAATTAAAGATACTATTGATACTAATAAAAGCATACTTTTAACAGTTAATAATAATGTTATAGATAAAATATCTTTTATTAATATGGATTTTGAAACTGATGAAGATAAACTAATAAATCTTATTAATGATTTCAAAAAAAATACAATACAAGAAAAAAAAGAATTTGCTGAAAATGAAGAATTTCTTAAAGAAGATATAACTTATACATATCGTTATAATACAGATGAATTAATATATACATATCAATTATATTTTTATCAACAACATGGGGATAATCCTGAAGATAGAGTTATTAATAATGAATATGGTACTGAATATGTAATAAACAAAGAAATTTCACAACCAAAAATATAAAAAAGATATTTTGATATTGAAAGTGAGAAACTATGGAAAAGAAAAAGATAATAATTATTATTGCAGTTATAATTTTTGTTTTAATGTTAATACCAATACCTACACGATGGAAAAATGGAGTTACAGAATACAAAGCTATATTATATAAATATACTAAAGTTCATACACCAAGTGAAATATCATTCACTGGTTATGAAGATGGATGGGAACTTAAGATTTTAGGAATTCGAGTTGGTGGAAATATAAAAGCTGATGAGATAATAAAACATACTGGAAATTCAGAGCAAAAAAATGTTGGTAGTATTTTATTGGAAGTAAAAGAAGATACAAGAACATCAAAAGGAGCAACATTCATAATAAAAAATACTACAGATGAAGAATATGCTTATGGACCAACATATACTATTGAAAAGTTTGAAAATCAAGCATGGACGGAAATTGATACATTGACAGGAGAACCATTAACATGGAATTCAATAGTTTATTCTTTAAAAGCAAATGAAGAGAAAGAGTTTATTATTGATTGGTCTTTAGGATATGGAGAATTAAAAAGCGGAACATATAGATTAGTTAAAAGTGACTTAAGAAAGGCAAATAGTCCAGAATCAAGAGCTTATAGTGTTTATGCAGAATTTGATATAAAGTAATGCTCGGAATATTAAGACATTCCGATGTGATAAGCAGATGAAAAATTCTGCTTTTTCTGTGGTATAATTATTAATGTTAAGTGTGGTTGACAAATTTCCAATGCAACCATATTGAACGCAACTGATATTTTTTGTAATATTGTTTGCGAGAGAGGTGAAAACATGAATATATCAGAAAGATTATTCAATTTAAGAAAAAATAAAAATTTATCACAAGAAGAACTTGCAAATATTCTAGGGGTATCTAGACAAACAATAAGTAAATGGGAGACTGGAGAATCAACTCCCGACTTTGATAAGATTATTCCACTATGTGAATTTTATGGAATAACATCAGACGAATTATTATCTGGTAAAAAAGATATTGTAGAAGCCAAAAAAGAAGAAAATAGAAATAATTTTGCTAGAAATATGGCTATTGCTATTGGATTGTATATTATATCAGTAGTATTTGTAGTAGTAGCTGATGAAATATTTAATCAAGAAATCATTGGTATTGCATTATTTTTCATCGTTAATGCTATCGCTACAAGTTTAATTGTTTATTCTTCTATTAAGTATAAAAGCGAAAAAGAAAATGAAAAAGAAGAAAAAAATGAAAATCCTATTGTAAGTCAAGTCTGCGGTATTATTGCACTTGTTGGTGTAATAACATATTTAATTATTAGTTTTTTAACAGGAGCATGGCATATATCATGGATTATATTTATTATTATGGGTTTATGTTGTGCTATAGCTAAACTATTATTTAGTTTAAAAGAGGAAAATAATAACAATAAGGAAGGTAGTGATAATAATGAATAAAATTATTAAAGTTCTTTTAATTATATTATTGACTATATTAGTAATAGGTTTAATAGCAGTGTTTATTCTATTATTAAATAATAAAATAGATTTAAATATATTCCAAAGTAAATTAATATATGATGAGAACATCACAGAGCCATTTAATAATATTCAGTTATCTACTAAGAGTTTAGATATTAAATTGGTTAAATCAAATGATTTAAATGCAAATGTTAAGGTATATGATAGCAAATCTAATGAATTATCTGTTAAAGTAGAAGATAATACTTTAAAAATTGAGAATGATAGACAAACATCGTGGTGTTTCTTTTGCTTTGGCGACAGTAAAGTTATAATATCATTACCAGAAAAAGAATACGATTTAGTAGTCAATGCTACATCAGGCGATATTGAATCTCAAGTAGATCTTAATAATGCTACTATTGTTACAACTAGTGGAGATATAGATTTTACAAAAGTAAATGAACTAGTAGTAACTGTAACAAGTGGAGATATTGAAATTAATGAAGCTAATGACATTACAATTACATCAACAAGTGGTGATGTTGAAATTGGGAAAATAAATAATAGTTTAAATATTGAAACTACTTCTGGAGATATTGATATTGATGACTTAACTATTATGAAAGATTCTAATATAAAAGTAACAAGTGGAGATGTTACCATTAATAAAACATCAGATAATATTTACTATAATGCAAAAGCAACAAGTGGAGATGTTAAGATAGCTAATAATAATCGTCATGCGGAATATGAATTAAAAATTAGTGCTAAATCAGGCGACATAATAGTCAAATAAAATAATCGTAAGATTAAGATATTTCGTTCGCAATATGGATATAAGGCGAAACAAAAAAGAAAAATAGAAATGATAAAAC
>CAZZAK010000081.1:0-4488 GCA_964652515.1 uncultured Clostridium sp.
CAGTTAATAATATACCAAACAAATTAGTACTTGTCAACACTTTTTTTGCTTTTTTTAATTTTTTATTGATTTGTCTAATTCTTTTAATATACTATTAGCAGCAATGGTACCTTCAGATACTGCTGTAGTTAATTGATAAACACTTTTCTTTATTACATCTCCACATGCATATACATTCTTAACGTTTGTCATGCAATCTTTGTTAACTACTATAAAGCCTTTATCTTTCTTAACTTCAAATATTCCTGTACTTGGGACACTACCAATAGATATAAATAATCCACTTGCTTTAATAATATCTCCATTATCTAATGTAACAGATTCTAAGTTACCATTCTCTATATTATATTCACTAATATTTGAATTATACACAACTTTTATATTCTTTTTTTGATTTAATTCATCAATTAGTCTTTGTTCTCCATGAAAAGTATCTTTTCTATTAATAACAGTAACTGATTTAGATGTCTTAGCTAGATATAAAGACTCTTCCATAGCAGAAGGACCACCTCCTACAACGATAACATCTTTATTTTTGTATAAGTTACTATCACATAATGCACAATAGCTAATTCCTTTTCCTATATATTTATCATCATTATTGAATAGTTTTCTACTTACTTTACCAGTAGCTATAATTAAATAATCGCAAGTAATAGTTTCTTTACTTGTCTTTAATTTAATTTTATTTTTAAAATCTGTCTTTATGACTTTATCATATAAATAATCTATTTTTAATTTTTTAACTTGATTATATACTTCATATGCTAATGTTGGTCCATCAGTTTTTACAAAACCAGGATAATTTTCTATGACATTAACTTTATTTAATTGACCACCTGGAGCTGACTCTTCAATAATTACTGGATCTACCCCTCCTCTTTTTAAATAAATACCAGCTGTCATACCAGCTATTCCTGAACCTATAATTACTACTTGATAATGTTTACTCATACTCTTTTATTCCTTTCTTTAATTATTCCTATTATTCCTATAACTATTAAAATAATAGATACTACTTGACTTATTCTAAAATTAAACAAATATAAGCTATCAGTTCTTAGTCCTTCAATAAATAATCTTCCTATTCCATAATATATAAAATATGAATATGTTACTATCTTGTATTTATCTCTGGTTTTATTTCTTATTATTAATAAGATAATGAATCCTAATAAACACCATAATGATTCATATAAAAATGTTGGATGACGATAGGCACCATCAATAAACATCTCATTAATAATAAATTCTGGTATATGTAATTTATTTAAAAAAGATAAACTCACTACTCTTCCATATGCTTCATGATTAAAGAAATTTCCCCACCTACCTATAGCTTGAGCTAGTATTAATCCTGGAGCTATAGTATCTAATGTTAATAAGAAATCTTTCTTTTTTTTCTTGCTATAGTAATAAATAGTTATTATACCAGCGATAACTGCTCCATATATAGCTATTCCACCTTCCCATATTTTAAATATAGATAAGATATTATTCTTATAATATGAAAAGTTAAATATTACATAATATAGTCTTGCTCCTAATATTCCAAAAATTACTAAATAAAATAATAAGTCGTCTATATATTTTTTACCTAATCCATTTTTTTCTGCTTCTTTTTTAGATAAATAGTATGCTAATAATACTCCTAATAATATTAGAATAGAATAATAATATATTGTTATATTTCCTATTTTTAGAGATTCTCTCATTATTTCTTCCTATTATATATTATTGGTTTTATAATGAAACCTTCCACTAAAATATTTAATGTAGATATAAATATAGCTATAAAGAAGGGAGCAATAATACCATGAATAGTAAAATTCTTACCTAAGATAAAACTAGTTAAGTATAATATAATAACGTTAACTATTGGGTAAGTAATACCTAATGATAACATATTTATTGGCATAGTTAATGTAACTAGTAATGGCTTGATAGTTTTATTTAATATATAAATAATAATAGCTCCTAAAAAGGCATAAAAGAATTTAGATATATGAAATGATGAAAATAAGTATGATGCTAATAACAAAACTATAGCATATCCTATCATATATATAATAAAGTCTATATAATCACTATTTTTTAATAATTTAATATTATTCTTTATATCTTCTTTTTTATTTTCTTCTGCTTCAATTACAATTCTTTTCTTCATATATAATCACCTTATTTTATATTATACTATAAATTAGCATAAATTAAAAGCACCTATTTAAAGGTACTTTCAATTTAACTGAAAATACTATTTAGTGAGTACTCCCTTATTTTTGCTTTTTATAATTAATCGTATTACATTTATTATTAGCAGAGTCCCAATAATTGATATAAATATGTATGTGTAACTGTTTTTAATTATTTTTATTTCATATACCTTATTTGTTTCAATATTTGTTATTTTGATTACACTACCATTTCTTAAATTTTTATTACCATCAATAGTTATATTTTTATTACTAGTTATATTTAATTCTTTTTCTTTTTTGATTTTTAATTCATATTGATATTTATCTTCATTGAAATTTAAACCATATCCGGATATGACTATTTCAAGTGGTGCATCATAAATGTTTAATGTTACATTGGCTTTATATTTTTCATTTACTATGACACTTAATTTTGTACTACCGATTTTTAGTCCTGTAATAATATTATTTGCTATCATGGCTAATTCTTCATTTTCTAAAATATATTCTATTTTTTCAATAACCATATTGGTAGGAGTTGTGATTAATTTTATAGTTTTTTCTCTATTTAAATATATATCAAGAGTTTCACTTTCAAATTTTACTCCTATTTCTTTATCAGTTATTACTGTTACTTCTGCCTTAGCTATTTTATTTGTTCCATCTATTTTAGCTGTTATGGTAGCAGTTCCTACGTTTATGGCTTTTACTAATCCGTTTTCTACTGTTGCTATTTCTTCATTACTACTTGACCATAGTATTTTTGGGGAACTGTCTGCCACTGTAGCTATTAATTTAAATTCACTGCCTTCAATAATACTCAACTTACTTTGATTTAATTTGATTGCATTTTTATTATTTGAACTGCTAAAATTATTTTCTTCAATTTTATCTGAAACAGTTATTTTACATTTAGATTGATATCCACCTTCTATGGTTGTAGCTGTTAATGTTACTGTTCCTGTACTTATTGCTTTTAGTTTTCCGCTATTATTAATTGTTACAATATTGAAAGTTGGAACAGTCCATACTATATCTTTGTTAGTGGCATTTGATGGTGTTATATTAGCAGTTAGTTGTATTGTATCTCCCACTTTTAAAGATGATGTTGGACAATTATTTATATTTATACCTGATACGCCAATATTAGATTCACTTTTTTGTGTAGCAACAGCCATATATATTACGTCATCCTTTGGCATGGTGAAGGTATATTTATTACTATTTACTGAATTTTCTCCTATCATCCATCTGGACCAATTATATCCATTTGATATTGTAGCACTTATAGTTACAGTTTGACCGTGTTTATAGCTTCCACCTCCAGAGACGTCACTTATTCCTTTTGTTTTAGTTAATGTTACTGTATATGATCTTCTTCTGTATTTATACTCTACTAATGTTGTATTTTGTGTTAAATCAATTGCTGTTGGTTTTATAAATCCGTCATAATTTTCCAATACAGCCTTGTCCCCAATTACTCCCCTATATGATTTTGTTTCCTTTAATTCATATGTACCATCAAGTTTTTCCAAGTAATACTTTACTGTGTAATTAACTGTTTCTGTTTCTGGTACTTCTCCAGTTTTTTCTGTATATACTTTTACAAAGGCAGTTGATGGAGTTTGATAATTAGCTAAATCTTTAAATTTGTTTCCACTATAGTAATAACTTACGCCTTCTTTTATTCCAACTTCTTGATTAGTTAATAATGCATTAGATTTTCCTTGTATTTTAAGTGTGTCTCTATGAACTGGTCTCAATCCAACATAAAATTTACTACTTGTAATTTTTATATTTTGTGATGAATTTAAATCATAGGTATAAAATCCATTTACCGGTATAGATAATTCTCCTAAATAGTTTTCTTGTGTAAATAAACTAGATAAGTCTCCTACACTGATGTTTCCCTCTTTTAGGTATATTTTAACTTTATTATTATTATTTATTCTATCTGCATAGAAACTTATACTTTTTACTTGTTCAATTTTGTTACTCTTTTTTGTATAAACGTTTACTATATCACTTTCAATATTTTCTAATTCAAAACAATTGTATTCAGATTGAGAATCACATCCAGATGGATTATATTGATATATATTGTCAAAATTCTTTATTCCTACTGAAGTTATTACAATATTACTATTATATAATGATGTGTAGTCATAATATGATATATAATAATACCCGTCATAACTATAACTATTCCTTATTATCCATGCCCCATCAGCTGGTGGTCCTGGATTTACTTTATTTCCGACTGTTTTTTTAAAGTTCTCTTTCGCATAGTTAT
>CAZZAK010000082.1:0-4457 GCA_964652515.1 uncultured Clostridium sp.
TATAACTATCCACAAAATAGAGTAACCGATCATAGAATAGGATTTACATCAATGAATTTAGATAGAATTATGTCTGGAGACCTAGGAGTAATAATTGAAGCATTAATTACTGAAAATCAAAGATTAGAATTAGAAGGCCATGAAGAACTATAAAAAAATACTAGAAAAAAATAGTCTTGATCCTAAACTATTAGATTATCTAGAAAAATGTCATGTTAAAAATATAGATAGTGCTATAGATAGATTAATATCTGGAGAACCTATCCAGTATATAGTAGGTAATGTTGACTTTTATGGAAGAATCTTTAAAGTAACAAAAGATGTTCTAATACCTAGATTTGAAACAGAACTTTTAGTAGAAAAAACAATTAAATTAATTAAGGAAAAATTTAATAAAGAAATAGATATCATAGATATAGGAACAGGTTCAGGATGTATAGCAATAACTTTAAATAAAGAATTGAATACTAATGTTGATGCCATAGATATATCAGAAAAAGCACTAGAAATAGCTAAATATAATAATAAAGCCAATAATGCTAATGTTAACCTATTCATAAGTGATATATTTAGTAATGTATCAAAAAAATATGATGTTATTATTTCTAATCCACCATACATATCTATTGACGAAAAAATTATGGATGTAGTTAAGAATAACGAACCACATCTAGCATTGTATGCTAAAGATAATGGCTTATATTTCTATAACGAAATATTAAGAGAATGTAGAAAATATTTAAATGATAAATATCTTATTGCTTTTGAAATAGGAATGACTCAATCAACAAGTATTGTTGATATAGCGAAAAAAGAATTAAAAGATGTAAACATAATTGTTGATAAAGACTATTCTAACAAAGATAGATATATATTTATAACCAATATAGAAGATTAATTTCTTCTTTTTTGTTTAAAAAAAATAAATTATAACATAATTATATTAGGTGACATATGAAAAAAATATTATTAGTAGCATTAGCATTTATAGTAATATCTCAAGTATATAAAGAAGTATCTTCTAATGAATTAGTAATACCAAATAATTCTATTAGAGTAAGAGTAATACCAAATAGTAATAGTCCATTAGATATAAATATGAAAAATAAAGTAAAGGAGTATTTAAAAGATGATATTTTACCACTAGTAGGCAGATCAACAAGCATTGAAGAGGCTAGAGACATAATATCAGATAACTTAGAAGCAGTAGATATGAATATCAATAATATATTTATGAATAATAATTATAATGAAAACTATAATATTAATTTTGGATATAATTACTTTCCTAAAAAAGTATTTAACAATAAAGAATACAAAGAAGGTTATTATGAGTCATTAGTAGTCACAATCGGAGAATCTAATGGAGATAATTGGTGGTGCGTCATGTATCCCAATATATGTATGATAGATAAAAATAAAGAATATAAATCATACTTTAAGGAATTACTTGATAAAATATTCTAAAAAAAAGAATTCATAATATCATTAAATAGGTGAATATTATGAATTCTTTTATACTAGTATTTTTAATAGCAGTAAGTTTAAGTATGGATGCATTTTCCTTGTCATTAGCCTATGGCATTGAAGGAATCACAAGTAAAAATAAAATAATTCTATCCCTAGTAATAGGAATATATCATTTTATTATGCCCCTAATAGGATTGATTTGCTCCAAAATAATTACAAATCATTTAATAGTAAACATCCATATAATCGCCTCAATTATTCTCATATTAATAGGATTAGAACTAATATTTTCTAAAGAAAATGTCGGAAAATTAATCTTTAGTATAATAGGTATTTTATTATTCGGATTAACCGTAAGCTTAGATAGCCTAAGTGTTGGTATAGGAATAAGCGCTATTACAAATAACTATTTTGCCACATTTCTTACTTTTGCCATAACAGCAAGTTTCTTTACCTATTTAGGATTATACTCAGGTAATATTATTAACCAAAAAATAGGGGCCCATTCTAAAATACTAGGAGGAATAATATTAATAATTATTGCTCTAATTATTCTAATAAAATAAAAAACAAGTTATTAGAACTTGTTCATTTTAAACTGGGACGGATGGTGGGAATCGAACCCACGTATAATGGAACCACAATCCACCGTGTTAACCACTTCACCACATCCGCCATGACAAATGATAATATATCATATATATATTAATTTGTCAAATAAAAAGGACTAAAGTCCTTTATTTAACATGGTTGTTCATAACTTTAATTATTTTAATAATAAAATCTAATTCCTGAGAAGTCAAATTACTACAGTATTTATTAATAATTGAAATCTTTTCTTTCTTAGAATTAATATCTTGACCTATCTTATTTGTTTCTAATAAGTTATCAATGCTAATATTAAAAATAGTGGCCAAACGATATAAAATATCAGAAGTAGGAAAAGATTTATCAGTTTCTATTCTAGATAGATAATTTCTATTAATACGAAGATTTTTAGCAAGTTCATCTTGTGACATATCATTATTATGCCTAATATTTCTAATTTTTTCACCTAAAGTCATTTAAATCACTCCTTAAAAATCAAATATATTATAATTGATAATTATCTTCTTTTATCAACAATATCCAAATATTACCGATTATGGTAATATTTTTAACAATAATATAAAGTTAAAACATAAAAAATTAATTGCAAAAACAAATAAATTATTATATACTATACATGTGAAAGGATTTCCAGGGTGCTAGTATGAAAAGCAGTAAAATAATGAAATATTTTGAAGAATACGTCAAAAAGTATGATTTGAATAATAGTCAAGCAAAATTAAAATATTTTCATTCACTAAAATGTATGGATTTAGCCAAAGATATAGCTACAAAATTAGATATCTTTGATGAAGAAGAAATCCTTGTAATTGGTATGATAGCTTTGTTTCATGATATAGGTAATTTTAATAATGATAATACATTTACTGAAACTGGTAAAAAAGAAGATGATGAAACAATGAAATCCATCAATATACTGTTTGATGAAGGCATAATTAGAAAAATTACTGAAGATACAAAGTATGATACAATTATTAAACTAGCAATATTCTGTCACAATAAAGAAGGGTTACCACCAAATATTGATGATAAAAAAATTCATATATGTAATATTCTAAAGGATGTTCATAAACTAGAAGAATTAAGGATGGTAATAGATAATCCGTATATTGATAATAGAATAGAATGCTATCCTAGCAGTATGGTCTATAATGAATTTAAAAAATTATCATTAATAGATAGTAAATTAGCAGAAAATAATACAGATAATATTTTAATATATCTGTCTAACGTATATGGATTAAATTATAGATATAGTTATTATCTATTAAAAGAAAGTGACTATTTATCTAAAATAACAAATTCATTATTATATGATGATAAAAAAATAGAGAAATTCTTTAAACAAATAGAAACTGTATTAAAGAATTATATAAATAAAAAAATAATAGAAAGACAATGATAAAGAGGAGTAAATTAATTATTTAGTATAGAGAATTAGTGTCTGGTGTAAACTAATCTAAATATTAATTGAAGGTAGCTTTGGAGTTTTATATCCGAAATTAAGTAAGATATAACGTTAATAGCGTTAATATAATGAGTGATAGAGTAATCTATAAGAAAGGTGGTACCGCGGTATTTCGCCCTTTCATTGATTACTCTTTTATTTTTAGAAAGGAAAGATTTATATGTTAGAAAAAAAATATAATCACAAAGAAGTAGAAAAAGATAAATATCAAAGATGGCTAGATAAAGACTATTTCAAATGCGATCCTGAAAGTGAAAAAACACCATATTGTATGGTATTACCTCCACCTAATGTAACAGGAGTCCTTCACTTAGGACATGCTTGGGATGTAACCTTACAAGATATCATTATGCGTTATAAAAAAATGGAAGGATATGATACGTTATGGTTACCTGGTATGGATCATGCTGCTATAGCAACTGAAGCAAAAGTTGTTAAAAGATTAAAGGATAATGGTATCAATAAATATGAATACGGCAGAGAAAAATTTTTAGAAGCTTGTTGGAATTGGACTCATGAACATGGAAGTATTATAAGAGAACAATGGGCCAAATTAGGAATAATGTTAGATTATTCTAAAGAAAGATTTACTCTAGACGAAGGTATGGAAGAAGCTGTTAAGAGAGTATTTGTAGATTATTACAATGAAGGATTAATATATCGTGGGGAAAGAATAATTAACTGGGATCCAGTAGCTAAAACAGCCTTATCTAATGAAGAAGTAATTTATGGTGAAGAAAAAAGTGCTTTCTATCATATAAAATACCTATTGGAAGACTCAACCGAATACTTAGACATAGCTACTACAAGACCAGAAACACTATTCGGAGATACTGCTGTAGCAGTCAATGAAAATGATGAAAGATATAAAAAATATGTTGGTAAAAACGTTATTCTTCCTATCATGAAT
>CAZZAK010000083.1:0-4430 GCA_964652515.1 uncultured Clostridium sp.
TTGCTAAAGAACATGAAAAATATATTACAGAATACTTCCATGGTCCTGTATTTATTAAGAATTGGCCTAAAGATATTAAAGCCTTCTATATGAAACAAAATAGTGATGGTAAGACTGTTGCGGCTGTTGATTTGGAAGTACCACAAGCGGGTGAATTAATGGGTGGTTCTCAAAGAGAAGAAGATTATGATAAACTTCTTAATAGAATTAATGAATTAGGTCTTAAACCTGAAGACTTCTCTTGGTATTTGAATCTTCGTAAATTTGGTGGATGTGTCCATTCTGGATTTGGTATGGGATTTGAAAGACTTCTTATATATCTAACTGGGTTGATAATATTCGTGATGTTATTCCTTATCCTAGAACTCCAGGAAATTGTGATTATTAAAATTGGAAAATTTTTCCAATTTTTTTATGGTAAAAATTACATATTATTTTTTTTTAAAAAAGCTCCATATTAGTAATAAAAGGAGGAATTTATGAAAAAGATTATAATGATATCTACTTTATTAGTAGTTTTATCTGCTTGTTCACTCTCTAAGACTAAAACACTATCTTGTACTTATACTAATATAACTAATGGATTAACTTCTAATATTACTTATAATATTGATCATGAAGGTGATGAAGTTAAAAAGATTAGAGTTATGTATGATTATAAACAAGATACTGTTGATACTACTGGTGATATGTCTGGTGCTGATACTAATGGTAATATGGACGGAGTAGGTACTGGTACTGATGGTACTACTAATGATACACAACTTGACGATGATGGTATAGTAGATGGTATAGTAGGAAGTACTTTTGATTCTCTAATTAATGGTGTAACTGGTACTATATTAGATATATCTGGTCTTAGAAGTAGGCATACTATGATACAAGATGAATATGCTAATACAAATGGTTTTTCTTATCAAAATACTACTGATACAGATAATAATTATTCTGTTACATATGTAATTGATTTTGATAATATGACCGATGAAGATATTAATGGTATGGCTTTTAATAGAGATTTGGCTACTTTAAGAACTACATATACTAATCAAGGATTTACTTGTCCTGAATAAGAAAAAACTATTACATTCTCTGTAATAGTTTTATTCGTTATATCCGGGAAACTGTTTTTTTAGTCTCTTAACTGCTTCTTCATAGCTTTTAGTGGCATATTCAATATCACAGTTATATGCTCTATCAGCAAATTCTTTGGCTTTATTGCATTTTAATTCTGCTGCTGCTTTTCTTTTTTCATATTCAGATGTGATTGATTCTAATACTTTTTGATATCTTTCAGATTGGTCACAGTTTCTTAAATTGTTTACTAATCTTGTAATTGGTCCATATAATATATTTCTTATAAGTCTTTTATTTAATTGATTTACTTCTGAATCTCTTGTTATATTAAATTCATCCTTATTAAGTGATTCAATAACAAGTTTATAATAATCTTCTATTTTATATTCTTTTTTATCATGCCTATGTTTTAAAGTTTCTATCATACTAGTAAATTCACATGAACTATCAGCTTGTGCTCCAAATCTTGGTATTCTACGCATTTTAGAAATTTCTAATTCTGATGTTTCTAATGAATTAGAATATAATGAAATTTCTGCCCTTAAGAATCTATCTTTATTTGTTTCTGTTAAATTTTCTATTTCAAATATTTCTGATGTTTTATTTTCATCTTTTTTCATTTCCCAGTAATATATTTGTTTTAAATTATCAGAATCTTTAAATACTTGAAGATATTGTTTATTAAATTCATTACTACCAAATTTTATGCGATTGAATTCATCTCTTGGTCCTTTGAATCTACGTTCTTGATTTGAGGGATTTGGTAGATTTATATAGTAATTACCTTTTTTATCTAATAGTTGATCAAAAAATATTGGTTGCCATTCATCATTTTCACGATCTATTTCATACCATATTTCAAAGTCTTTTGGTAGGGTGACTCCTAAAACAGATAATACTTCTAATAGTCTATCTGATTGTTCTTTTCCTAAAAATGCTTCTAATTTTTCTAAATTAGTCATTATTGTTTCCTACTGGTGTTGGTATTTCTCTTGTTAATCTTTTTACCCCATTAAGAAAAGCTTTGTTTGCATCTGTTACGCTTCTCGCGTATTCTTTACTTGCACGTTCTATTGCTTTTTTTCTTAGTTCTCTTAAGTATCTTTTTTGATTTTCTCGCCTAAAAGTTGAATCTTCATTCTTTAATGATTCTATCATATTATTTATTGGAGGAGTAAATATACCCATAATTATTGGAATTTCTTCTTTAATATTCATATCTTTTATTCTTCCCTGGAAGTACTTGTCATTTAATGCATTTTCTAAAACACAAGGATATTCTTCTATTTTATATTCTTTTGATCCAAAGTAGTCTAGTTCCACTTCTTTTACTGTGCTTGTTATTCTAGGATAACTAAAATCATAGAATCTCATTTCAGAGGTTTTTAATGTTCGGTATTCCAAAAATTCCATTGATAAATTCTTTTCATTTTGGTATATAGACAGTGTTTCACCACATACTGGGTCAGCTACTTCATCTGATTTATTATTTGGATGAGTCCATTTGTCCCATTTATATGTTTTAGATTCTATTTCTATTACTGCCTCTACCATATGGTATGAACCCCAATCTTTGATTTTAATTTTTGCACTTGATGCTTCTTTCTTTAAATTATCTGAGCTTTTACTCTTAGTTGGGGCAGGTAAGGATATAACTATTTTATCTCTATTTCCTAGTTTTTCCTTGTCTGAAATATCTACTAAAACAAATCTATCAAAATGACTAAAATATTCTAGTTTTTGAATTGGATATTTCCAATCTTCAGGTACTTCAACACCAAATACTTCTAGTACTTCTTGAATTCTTTCAAAATATTTTTGAAACATTTCTTCTCCCATTAAGACTTTTACTTTTTCTAAATTTTTATTCATAGTATCACTCCTTAGCTACTTATTATAGCATAAATAACTCATTACGCAAGAAGTTTTTACCTTGTTAAAAATAGCAATTTATAATATAATTAGTATGAAGGTGATATGATGAAATATAAGACTATGGATGCTAATGAAGCTGTTAGTATGGTGGCTTATAAATTTAGTGAATTATGTGGTATATATCCTATAACTCCAGCTAGTCCAATGGCTGAGCATATTGATGTTATGGCTAATAGTGGTGAAGAAAATTATTTTCATGAGAGAGTTAAAGTAACTGAGATGCAATCTGAAGCTGGAGCTATTGCTCTTGTTCATGGAGCACTTCAGGCTGGTACTTTGGCTACAACATTTACGGCCAGTCAGGGATTATTACTTATGATACCTACTTTATATAAATTATCTGGGGAAATGTTACCTGCTGTTATTCATGTGGCAGCTCGTAGTTTATCTACACATGCCCTAAGTATTTTTGGAGATCATCAAGATATATACGCAGTTAGACCTACTGGTGTATGTATGTTAGCTTCTTCTAATCCAGAAGCAGCTTATCATATGGCTATTGTGAGTCATTTATCTGCGATTAAATCTAGTTTGCCTTTTATTAATTTCTTTGATGGTTTTAGAACTAGTCATGAGATTGATAAAATAGAATTATTGGATTTAGAAAAGGTTAAGAAATTAATTCCATATAAAGAATTACAGAAGTTTAGAAATAAGGGAATGAATAATATTAATTATAATACTCGTGGGACTGCCCAGAATGATGATATTTATTTTCAAAATACTGAAGCTAGAAATAAAGACTATGATAGTGTTTGTGATAATGTTATATATTATATGAATAAAATAAATGATATTGCTAAGACTAATTATCAACCATTTAATTATTATGGTAGTAAGAAGGCTAAATATGTTATTGTAGCTATGGGTAGTGTATGTGATACTATTCGTGAAGTGGTAGATTATCTTAATAAAAAAGATAATATCTATGGTATGGTTGAAGTTCATTTATATCGTCCTTTTGCTAGTAATTTACTATCTAGTGTTATACCAAATACGGTAGAAAAAGTTAGTGTTTTAGATAGAACAAAAGAACCTGCTAGTGATGGAGAACCTTTATATTTGGATGTAGTTAATGCACTAAAATCAAGAAATATTTCTATTGTTGGTGGTAGATATGGATTATCTTCTAAAAACACTAGTCCTAAAGATATTAAGGCTGTATTTGATAATCTAGAAAATAAAGATAGTAAAAATAATTTTACTATTGGGATTATTGATGATGTTACTAACTTAAGTTTAGATGTTGATGATAAGTTTATATTACCTAATAAAATGACAGAATTTTTGATATATGGTTATGGTTCTGATGGAATGGTATCTACTTCTAAAGATATCTTAAAAGTAATTGGAGATAATACATCTAAATATGTCCAAGGATATTTTCAATATGATTCTAAAAAATCAGGGGGAGTAAC
>CAZZAK010000084.1:0-4411 GCA_964652515.1 uncultured Clostridium sp.
TTGGTCAAGTAGGAAAAGCTTTTAGGAATGAGATTACTCCTGGTAATTTTACTTTTAGAACTATTGAATTTGAACAAATGGAATATCAGACTTTTTGTAAAGAGGGTTCTGATATGGAATTATATGAATATTTTAAAAATTATGGTATGAAATTTTATAATGATCTTGGAATACCTTCTGATAAACTTAGATTTCATGATCATGAAAAATTAGCTTTTTATGCAAAAGCTGCTTGTGATATAGAATATTTATTCCCATTTGGATGGGGTGAGATTAATGGTACGCATAATAGAACTAATTATGATTTATCTCGACACGAAGAATATTCAGGGGAAAAGATGGAATACTTGGATAGTGAGACAGGGGAAAAGTTTATTCCATATGTAATTGAATCTACTTATGGACTTGATAGAACAGTACTTGCTACATTATTTAATGCTTATCATGAAGAAGAATTACCTGATGGTACTACTAGAGAAGTAATGAAACTTATTCCATATTTAGCACCTTATAAAGTAGCAGTATTACCATTAGTTAAGAAATATCATAGTGAATATGCTAAAAATTTATATAACAAATTATCTAAATCATTTATGACAAGTTTTGATGAATCAGGTAGTATTGGTAAGAGATACAGAAGACAAGATATTATAGGAACACCATTTTGTATAACAATAGATGATGAAACTATTAATAATGGAACTGTTACTATAAGGGATAGAGATACGATGGAACAAATTACTCTTAAAGTAGAAGAAATAGAAGAATATATAGAAAAAAGAATCAAGTTTTAATGAACTTGATTCTTTCTATTTAATTCTTTTTTTCTGGCTTTTTTGTTCTCAGCTTCTTTTTCATAATACGCTTTTTCTTCATCACTTAAAAAACAATAACGATATGGGGATTGATCAATGCTATAATTAATGTGTTCAATATATTCAACTATTCCACGACTAACGGTTCCTTTGAAGTCACAATTAAATTGATATCCAATGTCTTGCCCTAGATATCCCAAACCCATTTTGCTATAAAATTTTAAGATAATATGGCAAGCATTGTTTTTGGCTTTTCTCCATGCTTTTCTTTTTTCTCCTAAAAAATGATAATCAACATCATTATCTTTATTATGGATTAAGTGTCTTGTATAGTAATAGTCGATGTCGGCATTGTCTAACTCTTGTTTAGCTTTAGTTAGCATTTCAATGATTGTTTGAGCATTACAATTAAAGCCTGCTAGTTTATCGTCAAGGTCGAATTTTACTTGTTTGTTGTTATAATATTCTAATGCATCGATTTCACATAAAATCATCATTAGAATTGGTTCTAATAAAGTTATTTCCATTAATATATTTTTGTTTGCCTTGTTTTGTTTCTGACCATTTGTCTTTTTTTCTGTGAAGTTTGGTTGTTCATTAAATTTATAGTTTGAGATAGATTTTAGTAAATCTTTGTATGCTTTATAAATTCTTTTAGCTACTTCAGATGTTGGTTTATATTTTTGTTCAATTCTTTCTTGTAAATAGTTATATCCATGTAATAGATATGCTATGTCAGCGGCTTCAGTATGTGGATCATGTCTGTTTTTTATTTCTTTCAATTTAGTATTTTTAATTTTTCTTATTTCTCTTTTATCATATGTTTTTAGATTAAGGTCTTCATTGAATAGTTCTGGAAAATATTGCATAGCCATTTGCAAATTAAATTTATTACATGTATACTTAATCATCCTTTCACTTCCTTGTTTAATTATTATAAATAAATTACTATGTATTGTCAACTTTTATCTAACTTAGTATTTTTACTTGTTTTATAGTATTATTTATACTATACTTATATTAGAGTGGTGATAATATGAAAGGGAAAAGAATTGCTTTTATATTTTTTGAAGTATTTGTAATTATTTTAGGCATTACTGGTGTTACACTGGCTGTTAATAAAATTGTTAGAGATAGAGCTAGTGTTGGTGTAAAAGTTGGCGATTTCTATGTTGATTATAAAGGAAACAAGGAAATAGAAGTTAATGATTTAGAACCAATTGATGATAGTTTAATTAATATTGATACTCATGATAATGTTATTAGAATGGATTTTTCTTTAAGAGGAATGGAGTCTAATCCAATTGATAATATTATTTATGATGTTATTATGGATGATATGAATATTGACTGTTCTTTTTTGAATGAGTATACGAAATGGAATTTATATAAGAATGGTAATTTATTATCTAGTGGTAATTTATCTCCATCGTTTGATGGAAGTATTAATTCAAAATATTTTAAATTAACTAATATTCAAGAAGATTTACCTAAACATAATGAAAGTTATGATAACTATACTTTTATATTATGGATTAGTGAATCGTGTAAGGATTTAAATACTTGTACTTTTGTGGATCAAAGCGATATTGTAAATAGTAAAATATCTTTTAGGGTATTTGTAGCTTTATATACAGGAAGCAAAGTGGAAAATGTAAGGAAACCTAATTATGATAATTCGTGTGCTAATAGTCCAGAATTATATGGTAATATGATACCTATTAGTTATAAGAACGGTAATATTATTATGGTGGATGAGGATAATAGTGATAAGAATAATATTTGGTATGATTATAACAGTAAGATATGGGCTAATGCAGTAGTTACTCAAAAGAATAATTATTCTTTAGGAGATATTATATCTAAGGACGATATTTTAGCATATTATGTATGGATACCTAAGTATTCATATAAGGTATGGAATATAGATGGTGAAATAGGATACCAGGCATATGATGCTTATAAAGAAGGAATAGATATTAAATTTTCTAATGGTACTATAACATGTAATAATGATAAATGTAATGGTGATAATCTTGATTATTATACTAATCCTGCTTTTGATAATGTTAGAGGTTTTTGGGTTTCTAAATATGAATTATCTAGTGATTTAAAATTCATTCCTAATTTTAGGGTGACTACTAATAGTGATGTCACATATTTTGAAAATGAATTCAATAATATTAAACCTAAGTATGTTTTTGATTATAGTATTGATAGTTCTATTATTAATAGTTATGAATGGGGTGCAATAACATATTTGACTCATTCTAAATATGGCAATATGAATATATCAATGAATAATAGTTACATAAGTGGAAATAATAGTTTAGATAGTACTACTGGTAATATATATGGTGTATTTGATATGTCTGGAGGGGCTTCTGAATTTGTTAAAGTTAATTCTGGATTGGGAAGTGCTACTAAAGAAATTAGTATAGATGAATATACGACATGGGATAATAATTATTATTCTGAAAACGCATACAATAATTATTATGTAAGAGGTGGAGTATCTAAAGGAATATATTCATATGGTAGTTTTGATGAAAGTAGTCCTTTAATATCTACAAGAAATATATTAAAAGAAAAAAGTTCTAGTTAATAGAACTTTTTTTAATATTTTCATGTATTGTACTTATTATTTCATCTTTATTAGTAGTATTTTGATAATATATCTCAAATAATACTCCTAAACCTAATAAAATATCTTCTTCACCACTATTAATTGATTCTTCAATAGAATTTTTAATATCATCTTTAGTATCATCTTTGAAATTATTAATAATATATTCTCTTATATTTATGTTATTCATATAATCACCTAATAGTAGTATTATATAAAAATAGAAAAATATACTAAAAAAGATGGAAAAAAAAGATAGATTGATATATAATTAAATAAAGGAGGATTAAATATGAAAATATTTATAATAGTAATTGTTATTTTAGTTCTATTAATTGCTTGGGTTATTGGCCTATATAATAAATTGGTAGTAGCTAAAAACAAAGTTTTAAATCAATTTAGTCAAATTGATATTCAATTAAAAAGAAGAGCAGATTTAATACCTAATTTAGTTGAAACAGTAAAGGGATATGCTAAACATGAAAAGACTACTTTTGAAGATGTTATTAATGCTAGAAATAAAGCATTAAATGCTGGTACTATTAATGAAAAGGTTGAAGCTAATAATCAATTAGAAGGTGCTTTAAATAAGTTGTTTGCTTTAGCAGAATCTTATCCTGAACTTAAAGCTAATGAAAATTTCTTATCTTTACAGAATGACTTAAAAGAGACTGAAGATAAGATTACTTATGCTAGACAATTCTATAATGATACTGCTATGTCATATAATAATTTAATAGCAGTAGTTCCTACTAATATAATAGCTAATATGTTTAAGTTTGAGAAATTTGATTATTTTAAAGCAGAAGAAAAAGAAAAAGAAGTTCCAAAAGTAGAATTTTAGGCTTTACAAAAGCCTTTTTTCTTAAGGTGATAATATGCAGATTGATGGTAAGTATTATGAAGTTATGATAGTTAGAAAAAATAATAGAAATACGTATATTAGAGTAAAGAATGGTAAGATTATTGT
>CAZZAK010000085.1:0-2844 GCA_964652515.1 uncultured Clostridium sp.
ATTCTTTATTATGAGTAACCATAATAACTAATCTATCTTTAGATAAATTACTTAATATATTCATTATTTTAATACTATTCTCTGTATCCAAAGCCCCCGTAGGTTCATCACATAAAATTATTTTAGGATTATTTACTAAACTTCTAGCAATAGCTACTCTTTGTTTTTCTCCTCCAGAAAGTAAATTAACATTCTTATTTCTAATATTATAAATACCCAATTCTTTTAATATTTCTATAACATTACATTTTTTATTACTAAAACCCAATTTAATATTATCTATAACACTCATATTATCTATTAACTTATAATCTTGAAATATAAAACTAACAGTATTATTTCTCCACATATCCCATTTCTTATTCTTTATTTTAGTAATATCTAAATTATCATAATAAATACTTCCAGAACTAACTTTAGTAATACCAAATATTAAATTAAGTAAAGTACTCTTTCCACTACCAGAAGGACCTAATATAGAATATAATCCCCTATCATCAAAACTAATACAAATATCCTTTAAAATATTATCTTTTTTATAATTTTTATAAACATGTTCTAATTGTAACATATCACACCTTTCTAGTTCATATATATAGTTAGATAAAGTGAGTATATCACATAAATTCATAATATGTTCAACCTTTTACTTTTAGTTAACTAAAAAAAGCTAATATCTTCTATTAGCTTCTTTTCTTACTTGATAGTTTTTCACAAGGCCCATATAATTCTGTAAATGGTATCCCATTATATGTTGTAGTATCATCATATATAGCATTTTTGAAAGTTACATTTTGTATTCCACCTAATTCATTTTTATTAACACCATCTCTAAATTTTGCACCTCTGATGTCTACTCCGTTGAAATTTGTAAATGAATCAATAAATACACCCTCAAAATTACATCCACTTAAATCTTTTTGATACACATCTTCTGGATATAACGAAATATTACTTCCACTGAAGTCTATACCTGTCATTTTAACATTCTTAAATAATATCCCACGCAAGTCTATATATCTTAAAAACTTTATAAGATTAGGATTTATCTCTTTATGATCACCAACAGTAATAAATAAATCATCAACGTTCATTCTAGGAATTGTTCCATCAACATTATTATTTCCTTCTTGCAATATTTTTAAACCCTCCTTCAACATTGCATATGCCTTCTCCCTTTTTCTATCCCTTTCAGCATTTATTCTTTCATATTCTAGTATAGTATTTTTTAAATTATTATCTATTCTTTCTTGTTTTCTTATTTCTTCTAGTCTCTTTCTTTCTCTTTCTTGTTCTTCTTCCAACCTCTTTTTTTCTTTCTCATTCCTTATTTTTTCTTCTTCTAATAATTTTATTATATCGTAACTATTATAAACAGAAAATTCATTTTCGGTTAATATATTAATACCCTTATGAACTTTTATAGTTATCATACCTTTTAAATGTTCATCATAATATTCAGTTATATCTATTTTTTTATTATCATATATTAAATATTTTTTATCATCACCAATGATTAAGTTATCATCATAAGATTTTACAAAAATGCTTTCATATTCTTTACTTTCCCTATCATATAGCATAAAACCAGTTTTCTTAGAATAACAAAGTATATATCTTGTTCCAAAAAATTTAATTGGTTGATATTTAAGTCTAATATTAGTAGAAGAATTCTTACATACGTATCCAAAAATATTTTTACTAACATCATAATCTTTTATATCACTTTCAATAGTCTTCCAGTGCATTAGCACATTAGCTCTATATAAAAAATATTTATCCACTATTGGCTCTTTACGTCCCCATTCACAAAGTAATTTTCTATCTACTCCGATATAATTAAATCCTCTTACTTTATTATAAACTTTGGCATAACCTTCATTGAAACCTGATACTTTATCATACCAAATTTCGCTAGTTAAATTACCTTCTTTATCTATAAAATTATATTGATATATAGCATTTCTCACCTTGGCATATCCTTCATTGAAATCCTCTGCATAGTCATACCAAATACCACCAATCAATTCACCTCGTCGATTGATATAATTATGTTTTCCCCTAGTACTATCAAAAACTCTGGCACGATCATCATAGAAATTAAAAACTCTATCATACCAAATTTCGCTAGTTAAATTACCTTCTTTATCTATAAAATTATATGCACAATATGGATAATTAAAAGATCCATAAATATAACCTTCCACCTGAGCATAGCCATCATGAAAATTACGAATTGAAATATACCATTTATTACTTATTAGTACACCATTCTTATTAATGAAATTCCACCCTTTGCCATCCTTCCAAACTCTGGCATAACCTTCATTGAAATCTGATACTTCATCATACCATATGTTTCGATCTAATTCTTCACCTAATGAATTGATAAAATTATATTTACCACTTCTTTTAACAATAGCATAACCTTCACAGAATTTATAAACAGAATCATATCTATTCCATTCCTCTCTTATTAAATTACCCCTTCTATCAATGACATTCCATCCCTTATACTTTCTATGAACCATAGCATAGCCATCATGAAAATCAAGTGCATCATCATACCATTTTTCACTTATTAAATTACCAGCTGTATCTATAAAATTATATCCACTTATGCCATCATCTCTTCTAATTCGAGCATAGCCTTCACAAAAGTCAGATGCTTCATCATACCATTCTTCACTTATTAAATTACCAGCTGTATCTATAAAATTATATCCACTTATGCCATATCTTCTAATTCGAGCATAGCCTTCACAAAAGTCAGATGCTTCAGCATACTGTTCTTCACTTATTAAATTACCAGCTGTATCTATAAAATTATATCCACTTATGCCA
>CAZZAK010000085.1:2944-4345 GCA_964652515.1 uncultured Clostridium sp.
TATCTCCTAATTCGAGCATAGCCTTCACAAAAATCAGATGCTTCAAAATACCATTCTTCACTTATTAAGTTACCATCTTTATCTACATAATTTTCATATATACTGCGTTTAACTATAGCATAACCGTCATGAAAATCAGATTTAATATCATATCTCACTTTAATTGCATCACAAAAAACTAAAGCTAATTTATCATTTAAGTATTCCTGGTATAATTCAGATACTTTCTTATTAATATTATTAACCATATCATTGTCCATTATTAACGCTTCCCTTACTAACAAAAGTATATCATTTTAAAATATCATAGTCAATTCAACAAAAAAAATAAATAGTATAAAACTATTTACTTTCTTTATTATTTTTAATAATAACAACTGCTTTGTTACTAAAATCTATACTTTTAATAATATCTTCTAATTCATTTATATTTAATGAATTAATAATATCAATAATATCATCAGGTATTTTATTATCAAATAATATATTATCAAGTATCATATCATTAACCATTTCAACGTCTTCATAACTAAATATTTCATTACTAATAAGTACTTTTTTCTTTCTATTAAAATCATTCTTATCTATCTTAATATTAGATAAAGCCTTTTCTATCTCATGCTCTAATTTTTTATATTCATAAGTATTATTCATTAAAGATATTATATAATGACTACCTATATCTAATAAATTATAATATATTGAACTAGTTATAATACCTTCTTTTTTTAATCTATCATCAAAATCACTAGTTTCTCCAAAAGTTAAAGTATATAGCATATACATATATATATTTAACTTTCTCTTATCTATTTTAATCTTATCAACATTTATTTTTATATTATATGAATACTTTGGTACATTAGTATTCATATCAATTATTTCATATTCTTTTACCACCTTATCAGGTTCCTTATATTTCTTTTTCCTAGGTATTTCTATTTTATCATATTCTTTATCCTTAAATTTATCTTTAATTACTTTAATAATCTTATCTGGATTAAAATTACCAGTAATAATTAAAAACATATTAGAAGGATGATAAAAAGTATTATAACAAGTTTCTAACATATCACGAGTAATACTATTAACCTCTTCATGTGTACCAATAATACTTTCTCTAAATGGATTATTCTTAATTGTATTCTCTCTTATCTTATCATATAGTCTATCAACAGGAGTATCATCACACATATTAATTTCTTCCCCAATAATACCTTTTTCTGATTCAACATTATCTTCTGTTAAATATATATTACCAACAAAATCTATTAAATAAGAAATATTATTTTCAAGTTCATCAGGACCACTAAATAAATAAGTAGTATTTTTAAATGTTGTAAACGCATTACATATAGCTCCACTCTTAGCAAAAAATTCTTCTGGCTGAGGATCATGTTC
>CAZZAK010000086.1:0-4288 GCA_964652515.1 uncultured Clostridium sp.
TGTGGAAGTAATAAGATTTCTAATTCTTTTTCTGTATTAGTCTTTTCTTCATTTAATCTTTCTAATTCTTCTTTGGCAAATTCTAACATATCAGGATCGTGTTCCATTTCTTTAGCTGTTTCTATATCTGATAATATTTTTTGATAAGTGTGATATAGTTCTACAGTATGTGATAACCTTCTTTGTTCTTTAGATAATTCTGTCATTTTTTTAATGTCAGAAACTACTTCTTCTTTTAATAATTCATTAGATATTTCATTATATCTTTTTTCAATGTTTTCAAGTCTCGTTATCATAATATTTCCCTTTCTTTCCAATAGATTATATCATACTTTTTAATTATAAACAATTATTCTTTTATCAATTGCCTTTTATACAAACATTTGTTATAATTATTTTAGGAGTGGTTTTATGGATAGAATAGTAATTCATGTTGATGTTAATAATGCTTTTTTATCTTGGACTGCTGTTAATATGCTTAAAAATGGTTCTAAAGTAGATATTAGAAAAAGATATGCTGTTATTGGAGGGGATGAATCTCAAAGAAGAGGTATTGTATTAGCTAAGAGTATTCCTTGTAAAAATAAAGGTGTTACTACTGGAGAATCTTTATACATGGCAAGACGTAAATGTCCATATCTTGATGTGTATCCTCCAGAATTTTATATATATAAGAAGTATTCTGATATGATGTATGAGTATTTACTTACTTATACAGATATTATAGAAAGATACTCTATAGATGAGTGTTTCATGGAATATACTAATAGTTATAAATTATTTGGAGACCCAGTAAAGATTGCTTATAAAATAAAAGATGATATTAAAAATAAGTTTGGATTTACAGTTAATGTTGGTGTTGGTAATAATAAACTTTTAGCCAAGATGGCTTCTGATTTTTCTAAGCCAGATAAAGTACACACTTTATTTTATAATGAGATAGAGAGTAAAATGTGGCCTCTTGATGTCAAAGACTTATTTATGATAGGAAAGTCTACTTCTAAAAAATTATATGAACTTAACATTAAAACTATCTATGAACTAGCTCATACTGATAGAGAATTTTTAGTTAGACATTTTAAAAGTTTTGGTAATCTTATTCATGACTATGCTAATGGTATTGATAATTCTTTAGTAGAAACAGATAGAGGAAATCCTAAGAGTATATCTAATTCAGTAGTATTACCTTATGATTATCATGATAAGGATGAAATACTTAAAGTAATGAAAGAATTATCTATGGAAGTTGGAAAGACATTAAGAAAAAAGAATATGTATGCTATGAATGTATTTATTTGGATTAAATATAAAGATTTTACTAAGATAAGTAAACAAGCAACTTTAGAAAATCAAATTAATTCTGATATAGATATATATAATCATGCAGCTGATATTTTTAATAAGTTATGGGACAATGAAAAAAAGATTAGAGCTCTTTGTGTAGGAGTATCTAATCTTACAGATAAATACCGTGAACAGCTAAATATCTTTAATGTTAGTGATAACACTAATATTAAGAAGGATATGGATTTACAAAAAACTATTGATAAGATAAGAAAAAAGTATGGAAATGATTCCATTACTTATGCGGATATTTTGGAAAAAAATGATTAGGATTTCTTATCAATCCTTTTTTTCTTTCATTGGTTTTAAATAAGAACATACTTTTTCGATATTTTTTTAGTTTTTTATCATATGTATAATCATAGAAACGATATTCTATATTATATTTTTGGCACAATGGTTCTAAGATGTTAAAATATAGAGCATTTTTACATAATTTATAAAGACCATTGTCTTCTTCATAATAACTATTATATATAATTAGATATTTATTATCATTTTCTATAAAGGATTCTAATAATGTTGATAATTGTTTTTTCAATGTTTCTTCTAATTCTTCTTGATATCTATCTCTCGTTAACATATTTTTACTTCTCCTCTTAACAATTATATATGTGAATATGAGACTATGCAAGAAAAATATTGATTTTTAGTTTAAATATTTTATATAATATATTTTAAGGTGGTTAGAATGAATGAAAATATAATTAATGAAATATCTAAAGATTTAAATATAGAAGTATGGCAAATTAAGAATACTTTATCTATGTTAGAAGATGGTAATACAATACCTTTTATAGCTAGATATAGAAAAGAAAAAACTGGTAACTTAAATGAAGAAGATATTAGAAAGATTAATATAGTATATGAATATCAAGTTAATTTACAAAAGAGAAAAGATGATGTAATAAGATTAATTGATGAAAAGGGATTACTTACAGAGGAGCTTAAAGAGAATATATTAAAGGCTTCTAAAATAGTGGAAGTAGATGACTTATATTTACCATTTAAAGAAAAGAAAAAAACTAAGGCTACGGATGCTATTAAGAATGGTCTTGAGCCATTGGCTAAGATTATTATGTCTATGCCAGATAATATTGATATAGATAGTTTGGCTTCTAAATATATAAATGATAATGTTAAAACAAAGGAAGATGCAATACAAGGTGCTAAGTATATAATTAGTGAATGGATTAGTGATAATGCTTTTTATAGAAAATGGATTAGACAGTATATGTATAATAATGGTCTAATTATATCTAAAAAGAAAAGAGACAGCATTGATGAAAATTTTGTATATCAAATGTACTATGATTATAGTGAAAGAATAAAATTTATAAAACCTCATAGAATACTTGCTATTAATAGAGGAGAAAAAGAAGGTATTTTAAGTGTTAATATTTCTCTTGATACAGATTATGTTTTAAAGGAATTAGAAAGAAGAATTATTAAGAAGGAAACTAATGTAAAGGACATAATTATAGACTCTATTAAGGATAGTTATAAGAGATTAATTGAACCTAGTATTGAAAGAGAAATAAGAGCAGATTTAAAAGAAAATGCTTCTAATGAAGCTATCAAGATATTTAGTGCTAATTTAGAAAGTTTATTATTGACTCCCCCACTTAAAGGTAAAATAGTATTAGGACTAGATCCTGCTTTTAGGACAGGATGTAAATTAGCTGTTGTGGATAAAACTTCACGAGTATTAAATATATCTGTAATATATCCTCATGAACCACAAAACAAATGGGATGAGGCTAAAAGTATAATTAAAGATATATTTAAGAAATATGATATTGATATAGTGGCTATTGGTAATGGTACTGCATCAAGAGAAAGTGAAAAATTAGTAGCAGAAACAATAAACGAGTATAAAGATAAGAAAATAGAATATATTATTGTAAGTGAAGCAGGAGCTTCAGTCTACTCTGCTTCCCCACTTGCCATATCTGAATTTCCAGATTTAACTGTTGAGAAAAGAAGTGCTATTAGCATTGCTAGAAGATTACAAGATCCACTTAATGAACTTGTTAAGATAGATAGCAAGAGTATTGGTGTAGGACAATACCAACATGATTGTAATGAGAAAAAATTAGATGAATCATTAGATTTTGTAGTATCTAAAGCTGTTAATAATGTTGGAGTCAACTTAAATACTGCTAGTAAATCAATATTAAAGTATGTATCAGGTTTAACTACTAAAAATATTGATAAACTTGTTGATTATCGTGAAAAGAATGGTAAATTTCATTCTAGACGTGAACTAGAAAAATTAAAAATACTCTCTCCAAAAGCATATGAACAATCTATTGGGTTCATGAGAATTGTTGATGGAGATAATCCGTTAGATAGGACGGGAATACATCCTGAAAGTTATGATATTTGTGATAAATTACTTAATGAAGTTAATGCTACATATAGTGATATAGGAACTAACGAATTATCTAACAAATTAGATAATATTGATATAGAAAAAGAGTGTATCAACAATTCTGTTGATAAATATACTCTAGAAGATATAATCGATTCATTAAAAAAGCCTACTAGAGATTATCGTGATAGTAGACAAGCACCACTTCTTAGAAGTGATATATTAAAATTAGAGGATTTAAAAGAAGGTATGGAATTAGAAGGTACAGTTAGAAATGTAGTAGACTTTGGTGTGTTTGTTGATATTGGTCTTAAGAACGATGGATTATTACACATTTCCAAGTTTGGAAATAAGTATGTAAAACATCCTTTAGATGTATTTAGTGTTGGTGATATTATCACTTGTTATGTTGATAGTATCGATATGAATAAGAAAAAAGTTAATCTAACAATGATTAAACCTTAGTAAAATTAACTTTTTTAATAAAAAAATGTTGACATTAAGTAGGAAATAACATATAATTTATATTGCCTACTTATTTTGCGGATGTAGTTTAATGGTAGAACTTCA
>CAZZAK010000087.1:0-4258 GCA_964652515.1 uncultured Clostridium sp.
TTAGGAGGATGTTCAAATGTTAGTAAAATTATTAAAATATGATTTAAAATATATGATAAGAAATATGATTATATTTTATATACTAGCCATATTCTTTAGTATATTAACAAGAATACTTTTCTCATTAAAACAAACTATTATCGTAAATATTATTGGACAAATAACTGTCGGATGTATGTTTTCTATGATAGCTAGTACACTAATAAATACTCTAATGCGTAGTTGGGTAAGATTTAATGATTCTATTTATAAAGATGAAGCATATCTAACTCATACGTTACCAGTAACTAAAAAGAATATATATGATTCTAAATTCATTGAAACATTAATATTCTTTGTAATAGGTTTTTTGGTAGTAATATTAAGCTTATTTATTGCTTATTATACCAAAGATAGATGGATAATGTTAAAAGGACTTATTGATTCAATAACAACAGGACTAAACTTTAATCCAACATTATTTGTAGTGAGTGCTATAGCAGTAATATTCCTAGAAATATTTAATGCTATTCAATGTGGCTTCTTAGGACTAATACTAGGTCATAAAAAGAACAATAATAAAATAGCATATTCCATATTATTCGGATTTATTGCTTATATAGTATCTCAAAGTATAGTATTATTCTTAGTCTTTGTCGTAGGATTATTTAATCCTACTATTATGGATCTATTTAAAAGTAACATATTATTAGATACTAATTCATTTAAATTATTAGTACTACTTTCTATAATATTATATTTAATAATTATATTTATAATGAATATGCTATGTAAGTATATATTTAATAAAGGAGTAAATATTGAATAAGATAGAAATAATTTCTATCTTTTTTTATTGAAAATATGGTAAAATAATATAAATGCAACTAATATTTTACAAAAAACAACCTAAAAATGGTAGTTCGCAACCAGTAGAATATTATAAAATGATCATGCAAAGGAGGAAAAAGATGAATAATAAATTTGCTGATAATTTAAAAAAGATTAGAAAAGAACATAATCTATCTCAAGAAGATTTAGCAGAATCACTTGGTGTATCTAGACAAGCCATATCCAAGTGGGAATCAGGAGTAGCTTATCCAGAGATGGATAAAATAATCAGTCTATGCGATAAATTTAATCTAAATATTGATGATTTATTACATAGAGATGTTAAAGAAGTAAAAGGAGAAGAAGAGAGTAAGAAGAAGATAAATGATTATATTAATGATTTCTTAAAGTTTATAACAGATACTATTAACTTATTTAGTAATATGAGTTTTAAGAGCAAAATTAAATGCTTATTTGAACAAATTCTAATTGCTATAGTATTATTTCTTGTATCACTTTTAGTTAGTTCTATCTTAGAAAGTGTATTTAATAGTATACTAAGAATATTACCTGATAACATTCATTATTTTATAAATGGAATATTAGATTCTATAATAGTAATATTTTGTTTAATATCTTCTATATTAATAATGGTACATTTATTTAAAACTAGATATCTTGATTATTATGATAAATTTAAAAAGGAAGAAAAAAACAAAGAGGAAAAAGATAATAGTAATGAAAATAATATTAAAGAAGTAAAGGAGGAGAAGAAAACTAAAATAGCTTTTACTAAAAAAGAAGATAAAATAATAATTAGGGATCCTAAACATAGTGAATATAAATTCTTTAACCTATTGTTTAAACTTATCGTTTATTTCTTTAAATTTATAATGATATGTATCGTATTATCATTAGCATGTGTTTTAGTAGGATTATTTACTTCATTAGTAATATCTTTCTTGGTCTATAAAACAGGTGCATTCTTTATTGGATTACTTTTTCTTATAGTATCATCAGGAATTATAACGATTATTATTATGCTATTAATGTTAAACTTTATCTTTAATAGAAAAAGTAATAAGAAAGAAATTATTTGGGGATTTATCCTATCGGTTATTCTTTTTGGAATAGGATGTGGATTAGTCTTTAATGGTTCACTTAATTTTGAAGTGAATGAAAACTATGAACCAATCTCGAAAATCGTAACAAAAGAATATTCTATGCAAAATAATTTGATACCATTTCCACATAGTGGTATGGAAATAGAATATATAGAATCTGATATTAATAATATTAAAATAGATTATTCAGTTAATAAATACTGTGATATTAGTGATAACATTAATGATAATCAACTCATGGCTTGGTCTAGATGTACTAATATAACTAAAATGGTTAAAGAAACACTAAGATATATTAACAAGAGACAATTAGTACCAATAAACGGTGATATTACTAAAATTACTATATATGCTTCAAAAAATAATATTAATACATTAAAAAATAATAGAAACAAGTACTATGAAGAAATCAAAAGACATGATGAAGAAATAAATTCTTATCAAAGAGAAATAGATGAACTTAGTAATGAAAATGAAAAATTAATAGAAAAAATTAATGAATTGGAAGCAAAATTAGAAGATATTGATTAATACTTGTAACTATAAACTAATTTTGCTATAATAAAAATGTATTAAATAGTTTGCCTGATATTTATACGACAATTTAATCGATAAGGTATGTTTTTTAAGGCAAATAAAAAACATATATGCTGCGGATATACTTTCCTTAGGAAGTTGTATATCCTTTTTTATTATTTAAGAAGGGAGATATATGATGAATTATTATAATGAAATAAAAGAAAAACTTATAAAGAGTGAAATATACGATAAAGTAAAAGATTATTCAAAGAATAGAAACAAAGTAATTACTTACTTTGAAATAGGAAAAATTCTAAGTAAAGCAGGTAAAGAATATGGAAAAAATATTATTAAACAATATTCGGAAAAACTTATAGTTGAAGTTGGTAAAAGATATAATGAAAGAAATCTTAGATATATGAGGTTATTTTATGAGGTTTTTTCCAGTATAAAATGGAACCCATTGGGTTCCAAATTGAGTTGGAGTCATTTTAGAGAATTACTATCGATTAAAAATACTGATGCAATTATGTATTATATTAACATATGTGAGAAAAACAATCTAACTAAAAGAGAATTGCAAGTGAGAATTAAAAACCATGAATATAATAGACTGAGTAATGAAACCAAAAATAAGCTAATTAATCAAGAACAATTAAAAATAGATGACTTAGTACCTAATCCAATAATAATTGATTCCAATAAATTAAAAGAAGAAATTACTGAATATGCACTAAAACAAACAATATTAAATAATTTAGATAATTTTTTATTAGAGTTAGGAACTGGAGTTACTTATGTTGGCAATGAATATAAAATTAAAATTTCTGATAGATATAATTATATAGATTTACTTTTATTTAATTATGAATTTAATTGTTTTGTAGTAGTAGAATTAAAAGTTACAGAACTAAAGAAAGAATATATAGGCCAAATACAAATATATATGAATTATATAAATGAAAACTTAAGAAAACTTAATCAAAATGAAACTATTGGTATAATAATTTGCCGAGAGAATAATAAGTATGTCATAAGATATTCCAGTGATGATAGAATAATTGCTCGAATTTATCAATTAGTATGATATAATTTAAATGAAAGTAGGTATAATATGAAGTTGTTTATGGAAGCATTATTAAAATTTTCAATAGGCTTCTTATTAGTAGGTCTCTTGCTTTTTATCCCAGCGGGATCACTACAATATTATAATGGTTGGCTATTAATGGGATTATTGTTTATTCCAATGTTTCTAGTAGGATTACTCTTATTATTTAAAAATAAAGAATTACTTAGAAGTAGATTAGATGCAAAAGAAAAAGAAAAAGAACAAAAAGAAGTAGTATTATTAAGCGGCATGATGTTTATAATAGGGTTTATCCTAGCAGGATTAAATTATCGATATCAGTGGTTTGTTATATCAGATACTATTGTTATATTATCATCCGTAATATTCGTAATAGAATATATTCTATATGGAGAAGTATTAAGAGAAAATACTTATTTATCAAGAACTATTCTAGTAAAAGAAAATCAAAAGGTAATAGATACTGGCTTATATGGTATAGTACGCCATCCAATGTATATGGCTACTATTATATTATTCTTAACTATGCCATTAATTTTAGGTTCACCATTATCTTTTATTGTATTTCTTATATATCCATTAATAATTATTAAAAGGATAAAAAATGAAGAAATGGTTTTAGAGAAAGAATTGGATGGATACAAAGAATATAAGAAAAAAGTTAAATATAGGTTAATACCATTTATATGGTGAAGAGGTAATACATGATAGAAAGAAT
>CAZZAK010000088.1:0-4241 GCA_964652515.1 uncultured Clostridium sp.
ATATTATGACTATTATCAACCAGAAGCATATGTACCATCGACAGATTCCTATATCGAAAAAGATGCTAAAATTAATGATGAAATAGATGAATTAAGACATAGAGCAACATCAGCATTATTATCAAGAAGAGATGTAATAGTAGTAGCTTCTGTATCATGTATTTATGGTATTGGAGAAGTAGAAGACTATTTAAACAAAATGTTAACTCTAAATAAAGGACAAAATATTGATAGAAATGATGTCTTAAAAAAACTTGTTGATATGTTATATGAAAGAAGTATGTATGACTTATCTAGAGGAACTTTTAGAGTAAGAGGAGACTTAATAGAAATAATTCCAGCAAGTAATAGAGATAAAGGAATATCTATAGAATTTTTTGGTGATGAAATAGATAGAATATGTGAATTTGATGTTGTGACAGGAACTATATTAAAAGAAAAGCAAACTGTCTCTATATTTCCAGCATCTCACTTCGTAACAAACGATGATAAGTTAAAAATAGCTGTTAATAGAATTAAAGAGGAATTAGAAGAAAGAATAAAATATTTTAAAGATAAAAATAAATTCATTGAAGAACAAAGAATTAGAGAAAGAACTAATTATGATATGGAAATGCTTCTTGAAACAGGATTTTGCCGTGGAGTAGAGAATTATTCAAGACACTTAGCTTTAAGGGGAGAAGGGGAAACTCCTACTACATTAATAGATTTCTTCCCGGATGATTTTCTATTAATTGTGGATGAATCACATGTAACAGTACCTCAAGTAAGAGGAATGTATAATGGAGATAGAGCAAGAAAACAGAATTTAGTAGACTATGGTTTTCGCTTACCTAGTGCCCTAGATAATAGACCACTTCGTTTTGAAGAATTTGAAAAAAAATTAAATCAAACTATCTATGTATCAGCAACACCAGGAGATTATGAAATGAATTTAGTTAATAATCATGTTGTATCTCAAATTATAAGACCAACAGGATTATTAGATCCATTAATTGAAGTAAGAAAAACTAAAAATCAAATAGATAATCTAATTAATGAAATAAATGATAGAATTGAAAAAAATGAAAGAGTGTTAATTACTACTTTAACTATTAAAATGGCTGAAGAATTAACTGAATACCTAAAGAATATGGATATTAAAGTAGCATATCTTCACAATGAAATTAAAACATTAGAAAGATTAAGAATTATTCATGACCTAAGAACAGGCGAATATGATGTAGTTGTGGGAATAAATCTATTACGTGAAGGAATAGATATACCAGAAGTATCTTTAATAGCCATTATGGACGCCGATAAACAAGGATTTTTAAGAAGTGAAAGAAGTCTTATTCAGACAATAGGCAGATGTGCTAGAAATAGCCATGGTAGAGTCATAATGTATGCTGATACTATCAGTGATAGTATGGACATAGCTATTAAAGAAACTAAAAGAAGAAGAGAAATCCAAGAAGAATATAATAAAAAACATAATATTATACCTACTACTATTATAAAAGAAATAAGAGAAGTAATATCTAATCAAGTTGAAGATACTACTAAAAAGAAAACTTTATCTAAAAAAGATAAAGCTAGTATGATAGAAAAGTTAAATAAAGAAATGCATGAAGCAGCAGCAAGACTTGACTTTGAAAGAGCTATGGAATTAAGAGATATAATATTCGAAATGGAAAGTGAATAATCGCTTTCCTTTAATTTTTAGATATATTTAACAATATACCCATACCAATCATAGTAACAAGTAAACTTGATCCGCCATATGAAAGAAAGGGAAGTGTAACTCCTGTAACAGGAATAAGGCCTACTACAACCATTAAATTCAAAATTGTCTGAAAAGCTAAATTAAAAGTAATACCAAAAGCTAAATATTTAGAAAATAAATTATCAGAGTTTAATGATATTTTAAAACCACGATATATAATAATAAGAAATAAACTAGATACTAATATAACACCCATAAATCCTAACTCTTCACTAATTATTGAAAATATGAAATCTGTCTGAGGTTCTGGAAGATAAAAATGTTTCTGAATAGAATTACCAAGACCCATTCCTAATAAACCGCCTGGACCTATTGCATATAAGCTTTGAATTATTTGAAATCCACTGCCGAGTGGATCTGTCCATGGATTTAAAAATGATAGTATTCTCTCTAGTCTATATGGAGCAATAATAATTAGAATAACGATTCCAACTACACCAAGTAAACCCATTCTAACAAAGAATGACATATTCACACCTGATATAAATAACATAACAATAATTGTTATGACAATGATAACACCAGTACCAAAATCAGGTTCTAACATTATTAACCCAAATACTAAAAATAAAACTATTAGAATAGGTAATACACTAGTCTTAATATCTTTAATTTTATTATTAGATAAATATTTAGATGTAAATATAATTAAAGATAATTTCATAAATTCAGATGGTTGAATACCAAAAGATCCTATCCCAAACCAACTACGTGACCCATTTCTTACTGTTCCTATACCAGGTATTAATACCAATATTAAAAGAATAAAAGATAATATAAATAACTTATTAGATATATTCTTTAATTTATAAATTGGATACTTAATAATAATAGGCATAATTAAAAAACTAAATCCTAAAAATAAAGCTTGATGAGATACATACTTATATGGATTATTATATTTATATTCTGCCCATATATAAGAACTTGAATATATCATTAATAATCCAAATAAAGAAATAAAAATTAAAGAGATTAATAAAGTTTTATCTATTTTTTTCATAATTAATTATATGAAGAAAAATTATATTAAATGATATAAGTATAGACAACAAATAATCGATATATTATAATAATGAAATAAGGAGGTTTTAAATGGCTATGACAAATAATGAAATCGACCAAATAATTGATGAATTTATAGGAAAACAAGGTTATAAAAATAATCCCCACGTATTAGGAATTATAGTTTGTGGAAGTTGCTTAACAGACTTATATAATGAAAAGTCTGATATTGATATTAATATAGTATTTGATGATAGCAACATAGATAGAATGACTAGAGGTAATGATATTATTCGTAATAGAAGAATAGAATTTTTTGAAAGACCAATAAGCGAATATAAATTAATAATTGAAAATGGCTATAGCAATCAAAGTAATGCAATGCTATCTATAATAGGCCTTGGAAAAGTATGGTATAAAAATAGTGAAGATATAGATGAACTACAAGAATATGCTAAAAAAACATTTGCAAATGGAATGCCAAAAATAAGAAAGACAAATGCTCAAAGAAAAATAACTGACATCGAAGAAAAAATGAAAGATTTAGAAGTGTTAGCAAAAACAGATGGCATTTACTTTAATCAATTATTTAGTTTAGTTCTTGAAGAAATTACATCATTATATCACCGTATGCTAGGATATACATTAATTGAAACCGCAAAAAGGCCAAAATGTTATACCGACGAAAAGTATAGGAAAAAATATGTCATAGACAAACTACCAGAAGAATTTACAAAACAGTATCTAGATATAACATCAGCTAATATTTCAAATTCACTAAAGAAAGATCCTGAAAGAACTAATATAGAAAAATACTTCTTGCTAACAGACTTATTTGCATATGTGAAAACAAGTATACCTGAAGAAGATAATCAAGAAACAATAGAGAAACCTGAAACATTTAAATTCAGACCATCACCACTTAGCTATCAAAAAGCAAGAGAAAAAATGTCAATTATTGATAATAAAATAGAAAAATTAGAAGAGTTTGCAAATAAAGACGACCCATATTTTGATTTTTACTACTATTTAGTAACAGAAAGACTTTTTAATTTGTATCATGAAAGAAATGGTATTTATAATATACCAGCTGATAGAATTTTTAAAGATGACAAGGAAGACACAACTATTTATAATCAAGAAGGAATTAATCATTACGATGAAAAATTTTTGGAAATGTATAGACAATTGCTAAAAAGTAATGAATCTAGAATTATAAGATTTCAAAAATTAATGGAATTTTATAAATATGTGACTTATGGTATAAATTTAGGTAAGAAATATAGAATAATAATTAAAAGTAGAGTAAGAAAAAAGATTTAAAATAAAATCTTTTTTTATTATAACCATACTCCATATATTAAAGCCACTAATGAAAATAATAAACCTACTATCCAAAATAGCTTAACAATATCTGTTTCCATCCATCCCAATCTTTCAAAATGATGATGAATAGGTGTCATCAAAAAAG
>CAZZAK010000089.1:0-4207 GCA_964652515.1 uncultured Clostridium sp.
AACTTTAAGTCAAGACTTTTGAATTATTTTTTTAAATTTTTCAAAATAATCACAATATTACTATTTTATGATTCAATTTTATGTATAAAATGGTTCTAAAATGGTTCTATGCTAAAAAGAAAAACTCGTTTTTCCCTTATTTTATCGGGGTTTGCGAGATTATTTGCCGCAACATTGCTTATATTTTTTACCACTGCCACATGGATGCGGTTTTTCGAAGTTTTGAGAACATAAAACTTCATAAATCCTTATAAAACCTCATAAATGAAGTTTTGAGAACGTTTGAGAACGTCCGAGAACACTACCAAAACGTTGTAGAATTTATTTTTTTAAATTCTTTTTTATTTGGATATATTCTAATATTTTGTCATTTTTCATTGGATAAAACTTTAAGCCGTTTACACTTTGCTCCGAATCAGTATATTCAAACCCAAGATGTTCATATACACCTTTTGCATATGGTGATGAGTTAACTGTGTAATAACCAGCTGTGTTTAATTCACAAATTTTATCAAATAAAGCTCTACCTATTCCTCGTTTATGAAATTTCCCATCTACAAAGAAAAGGGCTATATGATTATAGTTTTTTGTCGCTATTATTCCCAACAATTTTTCATTTTCAAATGCACCCCAAAAATCTCTTTCAGAAATCCAATTCTTATCATCAATTGCTTTCTTAAATTCTTTTATTCCTTCTTCAGTATAATCTGGTGCTTCATATTCTAAAAAAGTTCTCCATGTTAAATCTAATACTTTAGGCATTTCATCTTCTTTGATTTTTCTAATTTCCATGTTATCACCTTCTGACACTATTATATCATAATATTTTATGTCTTTTGTCGTAAACTATAGGGACAGTGATCATTTTCTTCGCAAGCCCTTATAAATAAAGAGCATATATTTTGAAAAATACTTGCTACATACGTTTTATATACGTATGTAAAACGTATGTAGGAGCACTTTTTAAAGAAAAATACAACTTTTCAGAAAAAGAAAAAGCCCAGAAACCATTATATCTCCTGGTTTTGTGAGCTATTTGCCACAACATTGTTTATATTTTTTTCCACTGCCACATGGATGCGATATTTCAAGCTTCTGAGACTATAAAACTCTTTAAAACCCTTATAAAACCTCACAAATGGTCTTTTGAGAGCTTTTGAGTGCTTCCGAGAAATCCATCAAAACGTATGTAAAAACGTATGTAGAATTCAAAAATTACTTTTTGGATTTTTTTCTTTTTATTAAAATCTCTTTAGGGATTTTCTTATTGCATTATATCTATATGTATTATCAAGTTCTTCACCTTTTAATTCATTAAATGCAACAGTCGTACCATTTAAAATGAACACTGAGTAAAAATAAGGTTTCTTAAGTTCACCGATAATTTCGTTAGCTATTGTACCTTTGCTTTCTCCAATTTCTTGATGGTAATTACCATTAGGCATCATACTTGTTACACAACATCTATATTTTGCATTTCTATTTTGTTTGCCATTCATCTTTCTAAGTAGTTTAACAACACATTGATGTTTAGGTAAGCTTGAATCTAATGCTAATTCGTCATCTGCATACCTTGCAGTATATATACCAGGTTCTCCATTTAATGCATCAACAAATAATCCTGCATCATCTGTCATTATAGGATAATCAATATTATGATCATGACAAAATGATAAAATTGATTTTGCTTTTATTAATGAGTTTTCTTCAATAGTAGAACCATTTTCATCAATTTCTCCCCTATCCCATCCAATATCTTCCATGCTAACTACCTCTATGTCTAAATTCATTTCATTAATTATATTTTGTAAATCTTCTACTTTTCTTTTATTAGTAGTTCCAAATATTAGTTTCATAATAATCCTCCTTATATTAATTAAAATCTTCTTTTGTATATTCTTTACCAAATTGACTTGGTGTGAAATATTTAACTTCACCATTATCATTAACAGCAAATATGTGTAAGCATAAAACCTGTGCTACTTCTTTAGGAATTCTTCGTAATGCAACTTGGGCTGACTCCCAATATAAACCTAATCCATATTTATAGGCATGATTTATACCAGAAATACCAGATCCATCTTTTGCCATTGAATATCTTTTAACATCCATTCTTGTAATTATTTGTCCTAAAGCATTAAGCCATCCTTCACGATTAACCGATCTGGCCGATTTTGCATAAGACTTACCTTTGCATTCAATGAAAAAGTATTCACTATTTCTTTTCCCGCCAACAAGTTTTATATCTACTCCATGTTTATGCAAATCACTTTTTTCAACTTTTTCTTCATGCCAATTGCCATCTTCTTTATTTATCATAAAATCAATGATTTTATCAACAATAACTTCTTCTGTTAATTTTTCACTCATTAAAATCTACTCCTTATTTGGCTTATTAATTAAAACCGTAATTTTTTCGCTATTTCCGATTGTATCCTTTCCATCATATTCAGCCACAAAACAAAAATTATTCTTTTCATAACATTTTATTGCGTTTACATTTCTTTTAAATGGTCTTAAAACTATACAATCTGCTGAATAATTATTATAAATATATTTATTAACAATATTTACAACCTTAGATCCTATTCCTTTATGTAAATAATCCAGCTCTCCTATAAAAATATCATATTCATATATTTTTTTATATTCCTTTAGCCCATCAAATAATAAATCATCATATTTGTATATTTGAACAAGTCCAATTGGTTTATTGTTATAGTTAATTAAAAGCAATGTTTGTTTTCCCTCTAATAATTTCTTTTTATATTTTTTTACTATTTCATCATAAGATAGAATTCTTTGTTCGAACCATTCATAAACAAATTTGTTGCTACACCACTTATTAACTAATTTATAATTATCATTTTCATCGATAAAATTTACTAATTCTACTTTATCCATATACATCACTTCTATTAATATTATATCATAAGTTTATATAGTCATTGTCATGAACTATGATGGCAGTGATCATTTTCTTCGAAAAACCTTATAAATAAAGGCTTTATATTTTGAAAAATACTGGCTACATACATTTTACATACGTATGTGAAACGTATGTAGTGGCACTTTTTGAAAAATAATTATAACTTTTTAGAAAAAGAAAAAGCCCGGAAACCCTTATATTTCCTGGCTTTGTGAGTTATTTGCCACAACATTGCTTATATTTTTTACCACTTCCACATGGACAAGGATCATTTCTACCTATTTTATTACTTTTAGCTTGTGTTTTAACTGTATCTTTACCATCATTAGCTATAACTTTTTTAACTACTTGTTTTCTTTCAGTATTATGTCTTATTTCTGATTTTAATAGATATAATGTTACTTCTTTATTGATAGTATTCATCATATTATCAAATAAGTTGTATCCTTCTAAAGTATAAGCTTGAAGTGGATTCTCATTTGCATATCCTCTTAAGCCTATACCTTCTCTTAAATGCGACATAGTACTTATATGTTCCATCCAATGACTATCTATTACTCTTAATGTTATAGCTTTTTCAAATTCATTAGCAATTTCTTCTGGTATATCAGAAAGCTTTTCATTATAATCTTCGATTACTTTATTATATATTATTTCTATTACTTCTATTTCATCTTTATCTTTTATTTCTGATAAGGATAATCTATGATTTTTAAGTAAATTTTCATTAGATGTTTCTATTATTTCTTCATAGTCTTTATCAGTTAATTTTTTATTTTCTATTAGATGACCCATTACCATAGAATAGATATAATCATGAAATAATTGTAATGTACTTTCATGAATAGATTCATTATCTAATATTTCATTTCTTTTTGCATATATTATTTCTCTTTGATTATTCATTACATCGTCATAATTTAATAATTGTTTTCTTATATCAAAGTTATTTCCTTCAACTTTCTTTTGAGAAGATTCTACTGTTTTAGCAAACATTTTATTTCTTATACATTCATCTCCAGAAAATCCAAGTGAAGCTAACATTCCACGGTATCTATCTGAGCCAAATCTTACTAATAGTTCGTCTTCAAATGATACATAGAATTGTGAAAATCCTGGATCTCCTTGACGTCCAGCACGTCCACGTAACTGGTTATCTATACGTCTTGATTCATGTCTTTCTGTTCCTATTACACATAATCCACCAAGTTCTTTTACACCAGGCCCTAATTTAATATCTGTTCCACGTCCAGCCATATTAGTAGCTATCGTAACAGC
>CAZZAK010000090.1:0-4204 GCA_964652515.1 uncultured Clostridium sp.
GGTAGAGTATATCGTAATGAGGATGTTGATTCTGGTCATGAAAGAGCTTTCTATCAATATGAAGCCTTAATAGTAGATAAGAATATATCATTCTCTTCAGGTATGGTTATGATTAAAGCTATATTAGAAAAAGTATTTGGTAGAGAAGTAAAGGTACGTATGCGTGAAGGATTCTTCCCATTTGTTGAACCTGGTTATGAAATTGATATGGAATGTTTGGTTTGTAATGGAGAAGGATGTAAAGTATGTAAACATAATGGATGGTTGGAAATTATGCCAGGTGGTGTAATACATCCTAATGTACTAAAAAGTGCAGGACTTAATCCTGATGAATGGACAGGATTTTATATTAATATTGGTTTAGAAAGACTTGTTATGATGCGTTATGGAATAGATGATATTAGACATTTCCGTAATGCTGATATAAGATTCTTGGAGCAATTTAAATAGGAGGTTATTATGAGAGTATCATTAAATTTAGTTAAAAAATATGTTGATATACCAAGTAGTATTGATCCAAAGCAAATAGCTTATGATTTAACATTAAGAACAGTTGAAGTAGAAAATATAGAAAATACAATAGATAAATTTCATGATATAGTAGTAGGTAAAATACTAGAAGTTAAACCTCATCCTAATGCAGATAAATTAAGAGTATGTATGGTAGATATAGGACTAGAGGAACCTAAACAAATTGTTTGTGGGGGATCTAACTTATACGAGGGAGAAATGGTCGTTGTATCAAAGCCAGGAGCTGAAGTTGTTTGGCATGGTGAAGGTGAACCTGTTAAGATAGAGGAGGGTAAACTTCGCGGAGTATCTTCTTATGGTATGATATGTGCTTCTACAGAAGTATACTTAGATAAATTATTTCCTTTAGAAGATGAGGATTCTATTATAGATTTATCTGGTATAGAATGTAAGCCTGGTGATAATATAGCTAGTGTGTTAGGGCTAGAAGATACTATCTTAGAAATAGATAATAAGTCTTTAACTAATAGACCTGACTTATGGGGACACTTAGGTATTGCTAGGGAAATAGCTACTATCTTTGATCTATCCATGAAAGAACCTAAATTGGTTACTATTGATAAGAATTTACCTAAGTATAAAATAGAAATAGAAGAACCTGAAAAATGTAGGAGATACGTTGGTATAGAAATAGATGGTGTTTACGATAAAAAAAGTCCTATATGGATGCAAAGTATATTACTAAACTCAGGTATGAGACCCATTAATGCTATTGTAGATATAACTAATTATGTAATGTTAGCAGTAGGTCAACCTACACATGCTTTTGATAGGACACATGTTAAAGGGGAAAAGATTATTGTTAGAAATGCTAAAAAGGATGAAAAATTATTACTTTTAGATGATAATGTTATAGATCTTGATACTGATGATTTAGTAATATGTGATACAGAAAATGCTATGGCTTTAGCAGGTATTCGTGGAGGTAAGAAGGATTCTATTTTAGATACTACTACAGGAATACTTCTTGAAGTAGCTAATTTTTCAGCTAGTACTATTAGAAAAAGTGGTAAAAAGTTTGACGAAAAGACTGATGCATCAATTAGGTATGAAAAGAATATTGATACTGATAGAGTAGATTTGGGAGTATCTTTAGCTTTAAATTTATTTAAAGAAATATTTCCTGATAGTAAAATCATTTCTTATGGGGAAGAATATCCTGTTAAAACTGAAAGAAGTAAAATAGATATTAGTGAAGAATTTTTAGATACTAGACTTGGTAAAAAATTACCAAAAGAGACTATTACTAGATTACTTACTGGATTAGGTTATGATATAGATTATAAGAATGGAATATATCATTTAGTAGCTCCAGTATGGCGTTCTACTGGTGATGTATCCATTCGTGATGATGTTTTAAGTGATATAGCAAGACTCTTAGATTATGGTAGTTTTGAAGAAAAACCATTAACAATAAGTATAGATCATGCTATAAGACAAAATAAAGTATTATTAGAAAGAAGAATTAAAGAATATTTAGCTTATAGATGTGGATTTAATGAAATATATACATATCCATGGATAGATATAAAATATATTAAAGCTGCTAAGATTAATACTAATAATTTGGTTAGATTAGCAACACCTCCAGCACCAGAACTTGCTAACTTACGTAGTTCATTAATTCCTGGTATGTTGGAAGCAGTATCTAAGAATTTAAGATACAATGATAATTTTAAATTGTTTGAATTAGCACAAGTTTTTGAAAAAGGTGAATATCATGAATCAACAGAAGAAGAAACATTACCAATTCATAAGAATTATTTAACTGGGGCTATTGTTTCTAAAAATGCTAAAAATATATTCTATGAAATGAAGGGTGTTTTAGAAGATATTAGTAAATATACGCATATGGAAAATATTACTTTAGTTAAAGGTGATAAACCAGCTTGGGCTGATATTAATGCTAATATGAATATAATGCTTAATGATAAAGTAATTGGTTCTATGGGATTAGCTAGTTTATCTACTTTAAATGAATCTAAAATAAAACATTCTAATGTAGTACTGTTTGAACTTAATTTTGATGAGTTAATACCACTACCTTCTAGAACAAATAAGTATGAAAATTTACCAGTAGTTCCTTTGGTAGAAAAAGATTTATCATTACTAGTTAATGAAGAAACTACTTGGAAAGAACTAGAAGAGACAATTAGAAAGAGAGTATATTCATTAGAATTTATTGAAGAATATCGTGGTAATCAAATACCAGAAGGTAAAAAATCCATTACCTTAAGAATGAAACTTGGTAATGGAATAGATACCATGAAGAGTGATGAGATAGATAATACTATGAATGGTATTATTAGGGCTTTAGATAAAAGATGTGGTGCTACTATTCGTGAGGAATAAATAAAAAGCATAGATTTTCTATGCTTTTTTAATTAATTTATAAAATTCTTTTGGTATTGGGGAATTAATAGTAACTAATTTCTTAGTGATTGGATGAATAAATTCTAGAGTGTTAGCATGTAAGCATAATCTTTTTAGTGAGTTATCTTTAGATTTATATTTTTTGTCTCCAACAATAGGATATCCTTTTTCACTTAAATGGACTCTTATTTGATTTCTTTTACCAGTATCTATTAAAACTTCTACTAAAGAGTATTTATTATTAGATTTTATTACTTTATAATGAGTAATAGCTAAGGAGCCAATTTCTTTGTTTTTAGTAGAATAAATAAATCCTTCTTTATTTTCTGTTAGGTATGATTCAATAGTTCCACTACCTTTAAGTTTATTACTAGTAATAGCTATATATTCTCTTTTTTTTGTTATAGTATTCCAATTATTTTGAAGAGTTTTTTGAATATTTTGATTTTTAGCAAACATTAATACTCCAGATGTATCTTGATCTAATCTATGTACTACAAATATTTTATTTTTTTTATTTTTCTTTTTCATATAATCAGATACCATATGATAAGCAGTGACTATTTTTTCTTTATCATTAGATATAGATAATAATCCATATGGTTTATCTATAGCTATTATATAATCGTCTTCATATAAAATATTTAAGTTATATTCATTAATTACTTGTTTTTGATAAGATATTTCTACTAAATCATTTTTATATAATTGATAGTTTGAATTAGTTATTACCTTATTATTTACTTTAACCATACTATTTTTTATATAATTCTTAATAGTCTTTTTAGATAAATCTTTTTTAAAATTATATATAGCTTCTAGTAGAGTAAGATCTTTATTCACTTTAAAAGTTTGTATTTTATTTGCCATAAAATCACTTCCAAAAAGATTATATCATATATTTACTATTTTTAAAAAATAAAGTATAATTATATAGAATAGAGAGGTGTTAGTATGGGTAAGATAACAAAGGAAGAAATTAATTTATTAAATGATTATTTTAATGCTTGTAATTATTTGTCTGTTGGACAACTTTATTTATTAGATAATCCATTATTAAAAAGAGAATTAGTTATGTCTGATATAAAGAAAAAGTTAGTAGGACATTGGGGAACTGTTCCTGGACAAAACTTTATTTATACACACTTAAATAGAATAATTAAGAAATATAATTTAAATATGATATATGTATCTGGTCCTGGTCATGGTGGTAATGCTTTGGTAGCTAATACTTATTTAGAAGGGACTTATAGTGAGGTATATCCTAATATTACTGAAGATGAGGAAGGGTTAAAAAAAT
>CAZZAK010000091.1:0-4139 GCA_964652515.1 uncultured Clostridium sp.
AATTTCATTATTTTTTCCATATCATAAATACTTCTAGAAATTCTATCAAGTTTTATCGCATATATCGTATCTATCTTTTTATTTTTGGCATCTTCAAGCATTCTTTCAAATTCAGGTCTATGATTACCAGTTTTTGCACTAATACCTGCATCTTGGTAATAATCAATTATTGTATAGCCGCGGAGTTCACATTCTTTAGTTAATCTTTCTCTTTGTTCTGGTAAACTAAAACCTTCACGAGCTTGATCTTCAGTTGATACTCTTAAATAGATACCTACATTCTTAATACCATTATCATTCATAGTATCACAACCTTTCTAACAAAAAAGGGAGTCAAAAATACTAGCCTAAACTACTACTCTTGACTCCTTAATAACTAAAATAATAAATTTTTCTTTGCTTCTGACCATAGTTGTACCTCTCTTTCTAATAAAGACGGATACTGCTTGTCATTTATCGGCTTTATATTCTAGCACTTTTTAAGGAATTGTCAATATGTGGCAGTTATTTAATGGTTTTTAAGAAGTTTTCTAAATCTTTTAGTTCTATTGGGTTATTGAGGTTAAAATGATACACCTCTTTGCCATAATTAAAGAATAGAAAGACATGGTTATTTACTATCATACGATGTGGTTCAACATAATTGAGATTAGTTCTTTTAATGTTTATTAGATTCCCTTGTATATATTTTGGTTTAACATTAACATACTTACAGATAAAATCTAATCTGTTTTTAATCCCCACATCATAATCTAACTTGTACTTTTTAATTTGTAACATATAAAAAATTCAGCCACCTTTCTAGCAGCTGAATTTTCCTTATATTTAAAGCTCTAACTAGCAAAAGTTAGAGCAGTAAGTACTACTGGCAGGGGATGAGAGAATCGAACTCCCAACAGTGGTTTTGGAGACCATTATTATACCATTTAACTAATCCCCTAAAAAAGTTACGATATTAATATATCATAATTTCTTTTCTTTGTCTACTATAAATCAACAAATGAACTAATATGTGCTGTTACAAATTCTGAATTACTCATAACATCGTTTAATATTTCTACTGTATCATCTATTAATACAATATTTCTAGGAGATAATTCTGGATATTTTTCTTTTATTTTTAGTAAAACTTCTAATTTATCTTTGTTATTTGGAACATAATAAATATTTTCTTTATGTATCCCATAATACTTAATCAGATAGTCTACTTTGTTCATACCCTCATTATCACCACATGTTACAACAGTAGCTACATAAATATTATCCATATTTCTAGTACGAATAAAATCTTGCATTTTCTTAATAACTTTACCTTCATCATAACAATTTATTCCATTTTTATAAGCATTTTCCCATTCGATATCATCCATAAAATGATTATACTTACCAAATTCTAATTTAGCAAGTACTCCATCTACATCAAATACTAAAATAGAATCTTTACTATTAATTATATTACTTATATCACTCATTATATCCCTCTCCCTTAATTTTAACACAAAAAGAAAAAAGACTAAAGTCTTATTTCTCTTTTTTATTGCTACCAAGACCTTCTAATGCTCTTAATACTTCCACTGGTAGTGCAAATACCACAGTATTAGATTGATCTGATGATAAATCGTTAATAGTAGCTAAGGTTCTTAAATGAAGTGCTCCAGGAGTATTTCCCATCATATTAGCAGCTTCTGCTAAGTTCTTAGCAGCTTCTACTTCACCTTGAGCTTTAGTAATTACAGCATTTTTTTCTCTTTCTGCTTCAGCAACTTTAGCCATTACTCTTTGCATTTCCATAGAAAGTGAAATATCTTTTAATTCTACATTTTCTACTTTTACTCCCCATGGATCAGTAGCAGCATCAATTATTTTACAAATGTTTGAAGATATCTTTTCTCTATCTGTTAATAATTGGTCTAAAGTAACTGTACCTACTACATTACGCATCGTAGTTTGAGCAAGTTGTCCAACAGCATAATGGAAGTTTTCTACTTCACATAAAGCTTTTCCAGCATCAAATACTTTGTAGTAGATAACAGCATTAATTTTAATAGATACATTATCACTAGTAATAGCTACTTGTTCAGGAACATCTACTGCTCTAGTTCTAATATCTATTTTCTTACATGATGCAAATATAGGCCAAATAACATGCCATCCTGGTTTTAACACCTTAGCATATCTACCCATAATAAATAGAATGCCTCTTTCATATTGATTTATTTGCTTGATAGAACATAATGCAATAAATAAAATTACTCCAATTATAATCATTAATATTTGATTCATCATAATCCTCCTTCCATATTAAGTGTATACCATAATATTAAAAAAATCAATATTATTAAACACCAATGATATCTATTATTTTATCTATTGATTCCAAACTGGAACTACAATTTATTTTTTTTATATTCTAAATAAGATTCAAGAAATTTCTTAGATGGTGTATAAATTTTATCTGGCAAATTATCTAAATCAAACCAGCACCAGTCATCCTCTTTTTCTGGTTCCATTACAGTTAATTTTCCACTATGTTTTCTAGCTATAACTTGTAATGTAATATAATGTCTATCAGGTTGAATATCATCAGAAGCATTAAATAATTCTAAGTCATCTATATCCAAGTTTGTTTCTTCTTTTATTTCCCTTTTTGCTCCATCAAAAAATGTTTCATCGTATTCTTGTTTTCCTCCTGGTAAAGACCAACAATCCACTTCACATATTCCCCCAGTATCTTTTCTGTCCTTATATCTATGACCTAGCAATACTTTATTACCATCTAAAATCATCACTCCAATTCCTACTCTAATATATTTATCCATAAATTCCTTCCTTTCTAAAACTACTATTGACTCAACGGTCATTGAACATATCATTTTTGCATGTTTGTATTGGAAAAAACATATTTATTTATCTACAGTATTACATATAAGTATGCGTATATAGAACATGTCATTACATATTTTTTTCTAAGTATTCAGCTATTCCGTCATTATCATTAGATAGTGTAACAAAATCAGCTTTTTCTTTTACAATATCTATGGCATTTTCCATTGCTACACCTATACCTACATTTTCAATTAAAACTAAATCATTCTCACCATCTCCAAAAAAAATAACTTCTTCAATAGTACAGTTCAGATTATTACATAGTTTTTTTAATGTAGTAAGTTTATTAGCATTCTTTGGATTAATTGTTAACCATATTCGACTATTTTTATCATCAGTATCTATCATTTTAACAACATTAATATTATCAAATTCTTTTTTAAGCAAATCTCTATTTTCTTCAAGATCTTTTTCATTTTCAAAGAAAACATTCATTCTAGACACAGAACTATCAACATCACCTAAGCCATCTATATATTTAACAACTGGCCTATTATCACTTTTTTCTTTTGTCTTAATTAAATACTTATATGGTGTACAAAAATCAATTTGAGAAGAAATATTATTAAACAAACTATATATTTTTTCTACAATTTCATTTTCAATGCAACTTACATTTTCAATTCTATCTTCTTTTACATAATATATGTCTGAGCCATTATTTAATATAATATAATCAAACAGATTAACATCTAATACACCTTTTACGGATAACAGATTTCTTGCTGTAACTCCAATTATTATATAGTGCTTGTTATTAAAATTTATCAAGCGTTCTCTTGTTCTATCAGTTATAGTCTTATTACTTGTCAACAAAGTCCCATCAAAATCCATAGCAATTATTTTTATTTCTTTCATGTTTACCTTCTTTCCAAAATCGTGACTACCTCACAATGGCATGAATGTGGGAACTAGACATGTCATTTTTTATATGTTTGCGGATATTTGCATAGCAAATAAGCACATTTTACCAACCATGTTTGTGGGTGATTAGACATGTCTATTTCCTTATAATATATACATTCTATTTAGTATCTATTAATTTTTCATCCATATATTTATAATTTAAATTATTTTCAGATGTTATTATTGATTTTCCTAAATTTTTTTCTAAATCATCTCTTGCAGATTTAGCAGCATGCCCACCTAATTTGGCAATTTTCTTATTTGCTTCTAAACCTTTTGGTTTATGTTGCTTAGTTAATTCTTTTGTTGCTTCTTCTCCCAAATCAGTAAGTAATTCTTCCATACGA
>CAZZAK010000092.1:0-4034 GCA_964652515.1 uncultured Clostridium sp.
CCAGATGCAGTTAAGAAAGCTACACAAGCTGCTTCTAAAAATTTAGTAAATGTTGAATTAATTGATAATAGAACAATATCTCATGAAATAATCGTTAAGGAAGGTGCTGTAAGAGTAATGTTAAAACCTGCTGCTGAAGGTACTGGAATTATCGCTGGTGGACCAGTAAGAGACGTACTTGAATTAGCTGGTGTTAAAGATGTATTATCTAAGAACTTAGGTTCTAGTACAAAGATTAACATTGCTAGAGCTACATTAAATTGTTTAAAAAATCAAAAATCACCATCTCATGTTGCAAAACTAAGAGGTAAATCAGTAGAGGAGATTTTAGGATAATGAAATTAAATGAATTAGAATACGCTATTGGTTCAACTAATTATAAGAAAAGAAAAAGAGTAGGTCGTGGACCTGGCTCAGGAAATGGTAAAACTTCAGGTAAAGGAGAAAAAGGACAAAACGCTCGTAGTGGTGGTGGAGTTAGACTTGGATTTGAAGGTGGACAATTACCATTATTCAGAAGATTATCAAAAAGAGGATTCAACAATTATAATTTTAGAACAAACTATGCTATCGTTAATTTAAGTGATTTAGAAATTTTTGATGAAGGAACAGAAGTTACTCCAACATTATTAATTGAAAAAGGAATCATTAAAAAAGAATTAGATGGTATTAAAGTTTTAGGACATGGAGAATTAACTAAGAAACTTACTGTTAAAGCAAGTAAATTCTCAGAAACTGCAAAAGAAAAAATTGAAAAACTTGGTGGTAAAACTGAGGTGATTTAAATGTTAAAGACACTAAAGTTACTATTTAATAAAAAGAATAAAGACATAAGAAAAAGAGTATTATATACACTAGGTTGTTTAGCAGTATTTGCTATAGGTACAACAATACCTGTACCAGGTACACAAGGAGCAATCTCAGGACTTGGATTATGGGAATTAATGGATACTATCACAGGAGGAGCATTAAAGAATTTCTCAATATTTGCTCTAGGTGTTATGCCATATATCTCAGCATCCATTATTACAAGTATTTTACAAATGGATATCATTCCATATTTTACAGAACTAAAAGAATCTGGAGCTCAAGGAAGACAAAAGATTAATCAAATAAATAGATATTTAGGTATTGGTCTTGCTTTCTTACAAGGATTCGCAATGTCGTTTGCTTTCTTAAAAGGTGCTGACGCATTAACATATCTAAAAACAGCATTAATTTTAACAGCAGGTACATCATTCCTATTATGGATGGGTGACCAAATGACACAAAAAGGAATTGGTAATGGAATATCACTATTAATCATGGCTGGTATCATAGCAAGTATACCAAATATGTTTATTGAAACATTTCAGACATTTATAGTAGATAGAACTGGTTCATTATTCTTAGGTATCTTATCATTTAGTCTATTTGTATTATTCTATATCTTAATTATAGTAGGAATAGTATTTATAGAAAAATCAGAAAGAAGAATACCTATTCAATATGCAAACCAAACAACTAGTGCCTATGGTGCTAGACAAAACTATATTCCATTTAAATTAAATAGTGCTTCTGTAATGCCAGTAATATTTGCATCAGTAATATTTACAATACCAGCATTTATTGCAGGACTTATGGATAGTAGTAAACCATTTGCAAAATTTGTAACAAAATATGTTAGTTATACAACTCCAGTAGGATTTATAGCATATATATTAATAATAATAGCATTTAGTTTCTTCTATACGTTCTTACAAATTAATCCTGAAGAATTATCTAAAAACCTTAACAAACAAGGTGGATATATTCCAGGAATAAGACCAGGTGGAGAAACTAAGAAATATATCAGTATGGTTCTAGGAAGAATAACATTTATTGGAGCATTGTTTATTGCAATAATAGCAGGGCTTCCAGTAATATTCTCAAGCTTCATCAATACAGGACTACCTACTAGCGTAAGCGTTGGTGGAACAGGTATCCTAATTGTTATTGGCGTAGCCTTAGAAACATATAATCAACTAGAAAGTAGTCTAGTTAATAGAAATTATAAAGGTGGTAGATAATTGTGAAGAATATTATATTTATAGCCCCACCAGCTGCTGGTAAGGGAACACAAGCTAAACTAATTAGTGAAAAGTATAATATTCCTCATATATCTACAGGAGAACTTCTAAGAGAAGAAATTAATAAAGGGACAGAATTAGGTCGTGAAATTAATGAAGTTATCGTATCAGGTAAATTAGTTAATGATGCGTTAGTTCTAAAACTTTTAAAAAATAAAATCTTAGATGATTCATGCAAGAATGGATATATCTTAGATGGTTATCCAAGAAGCTTAAAGCAAGCTCTTGCATATGAAAAAATATTGAAAGAATCAAATAAAGATTTAGGAGTTGTAATCTTCTTAGATATCGATAAGGATTTAGCCTTAAAGAGAACTCTAGGAAGAGTAGTATGTGATAAATGTGGAAGATCTTATAATGAGTTAATAGAATCCGCTTTTCCTAAGAAAGAAGGTTATTGCGATTATTGCAATACCAAATTATCTAAAAGAAGTGAAGATAATCGTGAATCATTTATAAAAAGATTTGATACATATATGAATACTACTAAAGAAGCAATTGATTATTATAGAGATAAAAATGTTTTATTTGATATAAAAATCACACCTGAAGGTACTCCAGAATCTGATTTTGAAAGAATAAGGGAGATATTAGAAAATGATTAGTATAAAAAGTGATTATGAAATATCTCTTATGAAAAAAGCTGGTAATATTGTATATAGAACACATCAATATTTAAAACCATATATAAAACCAGGTATAACTACTAAAGAATTAGATAAGTTAGCTCATGATTTTATAATAAAAGAAGGAGCTACACCATCATTTCTAAATTATGAAGGATTTCCTGCAAGTATTTGTACTTCTATTAATGAAGAAGTCGTACATGGAATACCTTCTAATAGAAAGTTAAAAAATGGCGATATAATTGGTATAGATATTGGAGCATGTTATAAAGGTTATCATGGAGATTCAGCTTGGTCATATGGCGTTGGAGAAGTATCTGATAGTATTAAGTATTTACTAGAACATACAGAGGCTGCTTTATACGCAGGATTAGAGCAAGCTAAACCAGGTAATCGTATTGGAGATATATCCAATGCAATTGAAGAGTATGCTAAAAGTTATAATTTAGGAATAGTTCGTGAATTAGTCGGACATGGAGTAGGAGCAAACCTTCATGAAGATCCCGACGTACCAAACTATGGTAAGGCTGGTACAGGACCTATATTAAAAGAAGGAATGACTATTGCTGTTGAACCAATGTTAAATTTAGGAACTCCTAAAATATATATCTTAGATGATGACTGGACAATTGTTACCAGAGATGATAAACCATCAGCTCACTTTGAGCATAGTATTGTAATTACTAAAGATGGATATCAAATATTGACAGGAGATGATAATTATGAGTAAGGCAGACATTATTGAAGCCCAAGGAAAAGTTATAGAACTTTTAAAGGGTGGATCATTTAAAGTTGAACTCGAAGGCGGTCACACAATAGAAGCTCATGTTTCTGGTAAAATGCGCGTAAACAATATACGTATCTTACCAGGTGATACCGTGGTTGTCGAATTATCACCATATGACTTAACACATGGGCGAATTGTTTATAACAAGAAATAGGAGGAATATTTATGAAAGTAAGAGCTTCAGTTAAAAAAATATGCCCTAAATGTAAAATAATTAAACGTAAGGGAAAAGTAATGGTAATTTGTGAAAATCCAAAACACAAACAAAAACAAGGTTAATGAAAGGAAAAAAGTATGGCAAGAATTAAAGGTATTGATATACCAAATGATAAAAGAATTGAAATAGCACTAACTTATATCTATGGTATTGGGAGACAACTTTCAAATAGAATCTTAAAAGATGCTAAAGTAGATATTAATAAAAAAGCTAAAGATTTATCAGAAGATGAAATTGCTAAAATAAGAAAAGAAGTAGAAAAATATCCTGTTGAAGGAGATCTTAGAAGAGAAGTT
>CAZZAK010000093.1:0-4026 GCA_964652515.1 uncultured Clostridium sp.
TTATATCTATATTGTAAGAAATAATATTCTATTATGTTAGAAATTTATTTCTAATGAATATTTTTCTTCTGAAGCTTTTAGGATTTTCAACTGTTATATATCCTTTATCAATTAATATTCTAATTAGAGTAGATATTGTTCTAGTGGAACATTTTAATTTATCAGCATAATATTTATTAGATCCAAAAGCATATCCTTTTTGATTTGAATTAGAGAGTAGTAGAGTAAAAAATACAATAGCACTTTTACTCAAATTATCATCTAATAAATCATAATACAGTTTTCCATGATTCTTGCTCATCCTTTATCTTTTTCCTTTCTTTTTGTATTGCTTTATCCTTAACCATATCTTTGAAAGCTTCAGCTGATTCATTCATGTATTCAGCCATAGCAACTTCTAAGCAGTATACTATAAAATCATTAATGCTGATACCTCTAGAATTAGCTTCAACTTTAGCTAAGTCAAATGTATCTTTTCTTAGTCTTAAAACAAATTTATGCATATAAATTCACCTCCTTAATCATCGTATTTATATTTGCTAAATTTTGATTTAAATTTATTTAAAGCTTTACTTTCATTTGGATTAGTAACTTTATCCCATTCAAAATCAGAATATATTTGTTCAAGTAAAGCAGTAGAGTAGTATGCTTTTGAATATAACTTATCAAGTAATGCATTATTCTTTTCAAATGCTTTTGCCATTTCTAGATTATTAATTCCAGATGATACTAGTTGAACTACAGCTTCTGAAAATGAAATATTACATTTTCTAGCATATTCTAAAACTATGATATCTATATCTTTAGGAATTGATATATGTTTTCTAATTTTTATCATAAATCGTAACCTCCTTTCTTATCCACGATGTGGCTATATTCTGACCACCAAATTATCAAATACTATCAAAAATAATATAAGAGCATAAGAGATTGATATCAGCACAACAAAAAAAGCCTTATTACATAAGACTTTAGTGTGATATCAAACTTATTTTGCACTTGCAAAATCGAGCCACTAGTGTGGACATTATTTTAATTAATTTCCTTATATTTAAATAAATTATAATGGATAAATTAAATCCATAAATCTAGTATTTCATAATAATCAATCCTCCTTTGGTGGTCAAACAAAAAGAAGATGAAATTCCATCTTCTTCGATATTTTTTCTTATTATACTTAATTTACCATAATTAATAATAAAATGAAAGCCCGTTTACCAGGTGAATTTCGTGTTGTTTAGGGGGTGGTTTAGGGGACCGCTTTTTGATATAAAACCCTTATTTCATCTATATTTATCTCTTATTATATACATTCTATCACATCAAAATTAAAAATGGAAGGCTTTTTTTTGGCTTTTTTTCGGCTTTTTTCCCGACATTTTTTGTCCTTTTTTTGGCTTTTTTACCGACATTTTGCCGACATTTTTCCGATGTTTTGCCGACATTTTTTCGATATTTTCCATACATTTTGCTTACATTTTGCTTACATTATAGTTTAACTTCCTATATTACTATTATATTAAAATACTAACATTCCTTTCAATAGTCCTAATACGTACTTTTTCCGTACCTTTTGCGTATCTTTTGCGTACCTTTTCTGTCCTTTTTAAATATCAACATATCTAATTATTCCTATTTTACTATATTTTATCATGCATACAGATATTTACAAGAGGGTTTTGATGTATCCGTTTAGGGGGTGCAATTTTTCCTTTAAACCCTTATAATCACTGGATTTTATAAAAAAATTAATAATAAAAAACATATTTGTCGTTAATATGACGGAATTTAGGCAAATTATGGTATAATTATCTTAGGTGATAATTATGCAAGAATTAACCAAAAAGGTAGTTGAATTTACTAGAGAAAGGGATTGGGATCAATTTCACTCACCAGAAAATTTAGCTAAAAGTATTTCAATTGAAGCTGGCGAGCTGCTAGAATGTTTTCAATGGAATAATGAATTTGATTTAGAAGAAGTAAAAGAAGAGCTTGCTGATGTCATTAATTATTGTTTATTAATGGCTGATAAGTTAGGCGTGGATGCTAAACAAATAGTGTTGGATAAAATGGAAAAAACAGCTAAGAAATATCCAATAGAAAAATCAAAAGGAAAGAGTACAAAGTATAATAAGTTGTAGATTGGTGGTAGTACTATATGATAAATATGAATAATCTTAACAAAAACTTTTGGGATGCAATAAGATTACATTATGAAAAGGAATGTTATGAAGATACACTTAAAGATGCATGCTTATACATAATTGAGTTACTTCAAGAAAAAAGCGAAAATTATGATATGGATGGTGAAAAACTCATTAATAACGTTTTTTCTGAAAATAATCCCAAATTACTGATTAATAAGAATCAAACACCATCTGAAATTGATGAGCAAAGAGGGTATGGGTTCATCCTTAGAGGACTGATATGTGCAATTAGAAATCCATTAAGCCATGATAAACATATTAAATATTCTAAAGAAACTACTGATTCCATAATAATGTTTATTAATGATTATATTCTACCTAAATTAGAAGATACGAAAGAATTTGGATATGTAGATAATTGGTTTAACTTTATTTTTGTTGATAATGATAACGATAGTGAGAAGTATTCAAATAAGCTATTAGATAATTTGAATAAAAAAGATAAAACTAATCTTATGAAGGAAATTGTTGAAAAAATATCACAAATAAAGGAAGGAAAATACTCATATTTTATTAATGAACTTTATAATTGCTTATCAACTAGATCAAAAAACGAAATTATAGTTATGCTAAATAGAAAACTAATAAAAGTCGGTAATGATAATTACCTTAGAATGTTTTTTAACCATTTTAATCCAAAAATATGGAAGGAGTTGGATGACTTAGTTACAGCTAGAATAGAAGATATAGCTATTCATTCAATAAGTAATGGTAAAATAGTATTTTCACCAATAAATATGAGAGATTCTTTAGTAAAAGAAGCATCATTATCTACATGGATTCCCAATTGGATAGAGTATTTTGATAACATTGAGGAGATCAAAAAAATATTATTTAAGAAAATGTACAATAAAGAAGAAGCAAAGTATGTTTTAAAATATTTTTATAAAACAGTAACTGATAAAGAATTTTTACTATATAATTCCAATGAAATACTAGAAGAATTAAGAAAAAAGAATTACTATTTTAAAGAATTGGTAGAAGAAAATATGCTTTTTAATAATGATCCCGATTTAGAAATATTTAAAAAAGATTATGAAAAAATAAAAGATATAAAAGAACCAAAAAATTCTGATGAAGAATTACCTTTTTAGGGAGATGATGTTATGTTAGTTTATGAAGGAATAAAATCAGGATTTATTAATGATGTGGATTTAGGGATAATAGCTGATAAAATAAGAAATAAATATATTGAAAAAATCAAGAGAAGACCAAGCCCACCAGAATTTAATTCATGGAAGAACTCTATGCAGTATATGAGAGGAGTATTAAGTGATAATGAAATACCAGATAACACTGGTATTGCTATTGAATATAATATTCCACCAACCGGTTGTAGAATTGATTTTATGATGTCAGGATTTAATAGTAATAAATCTAATGTTGTAATTGTTGAGTTAAAACAATGGGATAAGGCTACTGAAGTTGATAATTTAGATGGAATTTATAAGGTTAATACTTTCACAGGTGGTGGAATGAGAGATGTTAATCATCCATCATACCAAGCTATGACTTATGCTAATCTTATTAGGGATTACAACGAGTCAGTTCAACTAAAAGATATTAATATAGTACCATGTGCATATCTACATAATTATTATTTTGAAAATGATGATGCATTACTTTCGGATAACTATAAAGAATATACTGACAAAGCACCATTATTTGGACATAATGATGTAATTAAATTAAGAGATTTTATTAAAAGATATATTGAAAATGGTGATGATGGAAGTATACTTTATGAAATTGATCATGGAAGAATTAGACCTTCTAAGATGTTGCAAGATTCATTAGCACAAATGCTTAAAGGAAATAA
>CAZZAK010000094.1:0-3909 GCA_964652515.1 uncultured Clostridium sp.
TTTAATATTTTTAAAATATAATTAATTAGAAGTAATTACAAATACTTCTTTTTTTGATATAATTACAATAAAGTAGGTGATTATATGAAAAAAAGTAGTAATAATTATATCATTCCATTTGATATTCTAGTTAATAAACAAAATTTAATTGAACCAATTGATTATAAGCCAAATGATTTAGTAATAATGGATGATAATAAGAATAATTTTCATAAATATTATAATCCTAATCAAAAGCCACAGATATCTAGAAGTATTTTAAAACCATTTAGAAAAATGGAAAAAGCTTTTAATAATCATTTTAAAGATATAGGTAGCAAATTAATTGTTGATAGTGGTTATCGTTCATATGATTATCAAAGGGATATCTATATGAAAAAAGTACGTAAACTACCTAATGAATTTAAAAAAATAATGGCCCTACCAGGCTCATCAGAACATCAAACAGGACTTGCGTTTGATATAGCATTTATTAAAGAGGGAAAATACACGGATAAAACAAGTGATAACGATCCGGAAATTATATGGTTAATGGAAAATAGTTGGAAATATGGATTCATATTAAGATATCCTAAAGACAAAGAAGAAATAACTGGATATAGATACGAAAGATGGCATTACCGTTTTGTTGGAGAGAAAATATCAAAGATAATCCATGAAAATAATCTATCTTTAGAAGAATACCATCAAATATATAAAGTTAAACAAAAAATAAGATAAAACTTATTGAAATAAACATATAATTATTATATAATTAAAATGTATTAATTAACTTACCGAGCGTTAATATGACAGTTTGATCGCTAACGGAATCTATTTAGGTAAGAAATAGATAACATACTGCGGATATATTAATCCTTTAAGGGATTGGTATATCCTTTTTTTATTATTTTGAGAGGAGGAAAAATATGAACGAAATAATAGAAAAAGAAATAAAAATTGAAAATATGATCTATGAAATTAGAGGATTGGAGGTGATGTTAGATGCTGATTTAGCAAGATTATATGAAGTAGAAACTAAAAGAATAAATGAGGCAGTAAAAAATAATCCAGACAAATTTCCAACAAGATTTAGTTTTGTATTAGATGATAATGAAAAAGAAAATTTGTGGTCGAAATTTTCGACCGCAAATATAAGTAGTATGTCAAGAACTAATCCTAGAGTGTTTACTGAACAAGGAGTATATATGCTTGCAACAATTCTAAGGTCAAAAGTAGCAACAGAAGTTAGTATTAGAATAATGGATACATTTGTAAAAATGAGACATTACATTAATTATACAAAATCATTTCTACCATATAAGTTTTTACTTTTAGAAGATAAAGTTGATAATAATACAAAAAGAATAGATGAACTATTCGATAAATTTAGTCCTGATGATATAGTAAAAGATTATATATTCTTTGAGCATGATTTTTATGATGCGTATTCAGTAATAATAGAAATTTTAAATAGAGCAAAAGAAGAAATAATTATAATTGATAATTATGCTGGAAAAGAATTATTAGATATGATAAAGAAAATAAATAAGAAAAAAACCATTGTATCTAAAAATATTAATGATTATCTAGTTAAAAAATATCAAATGCAATATTCAAATATTGTGTTCGTAACTAATGATAAATTTCACGATAGATTTATTATATTAGATAGAAAAGAATTATATTTATGTGGTTCATCGTTAAAAGACGTAGGTAAAAAGTGCTTTGGCATTAGTAAAATGAATGATAAAATGCCATTAGAAATAATACTCGATAAATTAGAGCTGAATTAAATTAATCTTTTTCTTCTATAACACTATTTTTTATAGTATAATTAAATAGGGAGTATTTATGAGAATAGGAGTTTTTGATTCGGGAATAGGTGGATTAACCGTTTTAAAAGAATTAATTAAATATCATAAAGATAATGAATATATTTATTATGGAGATACAATTAATGTTCCATATGGAAATAAATCAAAAGAAGAATTAATGGGTATTGCATCAAATATAATAGATTTTTTTATCAGTGAAAGAGTAGACCTGATAATTATAGCTTGTGGTACAATTAGTTCAACAATATTTAATGATTTAAAAAGTAAATATAAAATACCGTTATATAATGTAATAGATAGTACTATCAATTATATAAATAGTAATAATATTGATAATATATGTATATTAGCAACTGAAAAAACTATAGCTAGTCATACATTTAAAAATAAATTACATGCTAGTAATATCTACGAAATAGCATGCCCTAACTTTGTTCCAATTATTGAAGATAGAATGGATAAAAAAGAATTAGATAATTCATTAGAAGAATATCTGCATAAAATTAAAAACACCAATATTAATAATATTGTATTAGGATGTACACATTATCCATTAATATCTAATGAAATAAAAAAATATTTAGGTAATGTAAATCTATATAATATGGGAGAGTATCTATCTAAGAATATAAACATAGTTGATAGTAGGCCCAAACTAACAATATATTTTAGTTATATTTATCCAGAACTAAAAGAAAAAATAGAGAAAATTTTAAATGTTAACTTAGTAAGTAAAAAAATATAGGTAAGAAACATTACCTATATTTTATTTAATCAATATGAACTCTTTTAGTAGATTCATATGCAAAGCCATGACGCACTTCACCAGAAGGCTCTTTTCTATATTGTGTAACAGGGACACCATCAGACATTACATAATAAGGCTTTGATGGCATGCTAGGTTTATCTTTTAAAGGTATATTTGTTGCATACATTCTAACATCAACGCCATCAGCCATACCATAATGAGGTTCTGGAGGTATATATGGTCTAACTCTCTTATCAGGAGGACAGACTTCTTCAATATGTCTTCCACTATAGTTTCTAGTATTTCTAGTCTTAGTTCTAACTTTATCCATTATTTTCCCACCTAAATCTATTATAAAGAATATTATATAAAAGTCAAGAAAGAGTGATAATAAGAATACTAAATATAGGAAAAAATAAGGATAAAAAACTATTTTTTAAATTTGTGTAAAATATTTAAAAAAATTCATAAAAAACACTTGCATTTCATATATTTTTCTAGTATAATTAATCAATGTGTGACTGGCTTAGATGTGCAAAGTTGCTGATACACCCGGTGGAGTTGTATAATAACTATTTGGATGTATCAGGTAATTTGTGCGGAGCAAGTCTATACTAGATATAGGCGAAAGGAGGACAAAATATGTCAAGCACAAAAGTGAGAATAAAATTGAAAGCTTATGAACACAGAACGCTAGACAAAGCTGCTGCTAAAATAGTAGAAACAGTTAAAAGAACTGGTGGAACGGTTTCTGGTCCTGTACCATTACCAACTGAAATTCAAAAGTATACAATTTTAAGAGCTGTTCACAAATACAAGGATTCAAGAGAACAGTTCGAAATGAGAACTCACAAGAGATTAATCGATATCGCAAATCCAAGTAAGGAAACAATTGATGCCCTAGGACATCTTGATTTACCTAGTGGAGTAGATATCCAAATCAAAACAATAGATTAATATAGGAGGAAAGAAAAATGAAAGAAAATCTTAGGTCGTAAGATCGGGATGACTAGTGTATTTGCTGTTAATGGTAAAATAACTCCTGTAACTGTAATTGAAGTTACACCAAATGTAGTAAGTCAAATTAAGACAAAAGAAAAAGATGGATATGAAGCTATCCAACTTGCTGCAGTTGATAAAAGAGAAAAATTATCTAATAAACCAGCAACTGGTCATCTAAAGAAAGCTAACACAACACCTAAGCGCTTCGTAAAAGAAATTAGAGGTGTAAATGTTAGTAACTATGAGCTAGGTCAAGTAATTGATGCAAGCTTATTTACAGTAGGAGAAATGGTTGATGTAACCGGCACTTCTAAAGGTAAAGGTTTCCAAGGTGTTATTAAA
>CAZZAK010000095.1:0-3900 GCA_964652515.1 uncultured Clostridium sp.
TTAGATAATTCTTCAAGAGTTGTATTTATGATATTATCAATATTTTTATATTGTTTAGCCAATATTTTAGCAGTTTTTTCTCCGACATGACGTATACCTATAGCAAATAATAGTCTTTCTAAAGAATTATCTTTAGATTTTTCTATGGTTAATAATAAATTATTAATACTTTTTTCTCCGAATCCTTCAAGAGACATTAATTCATCTTTATATTTATGTAATTCATAATAATTATATATTCTTTTTAGGTATCCCATGTTATAGAAGTCTTCCACGATATTATCTCCGAATCCTTCTAGATTCATAGCATTTCTTGAGGCATAATGAATTAGTCCTTCAATATGTTTAGCATCGCAATGAATATTAGTACAGTAGTAAGCAGCTTCTTCGTCTTTTCTTACTAGAATGGATCCACAAATAGGACAAGTTTTTGTCATATGAAAATCTATTTCATTACCTGTTCTTCTTTCTATGATAGGTCTTACTACTTCTGGTATGACATCTCCGGCTTTTTTTATGGCTACGATATCACCTATTTTGATATCTTTAGACAAAACATAATCTTCGTTATGTAGTGTTGTTTTTGATATTAAACTTCCCATTAGCATGATTGGTTCTAATATAGCGTTAGGAGTTACTTGACCTGTCCTTCCTACTGTGAATATGATATCTTTTAGTTTAGTATATACTTCAGTTGCTTTGAATTTATAGGCTGTTGCCCATTTAGGATATTTAGCGGTAAACCCTAATTTTAACTGTGTACTTATATCATTTACTTTTATTACTACTCCATCTATATCATATGGTAATGATTCTCTTTCTTTTTCTTTTTGATTACAATAATCTATTACTTCAGATATAGAATTTACTAATTTATTATTGGGATTAATTTTAAATCCTAATTCTTTCATAAAATTTAATGCTTCAGTATGTGTTTTTATATTATAATCTTCTGGATTAGGTAAATGATAAATAAAGGCGTCTAAATGTCTTTTAGCAGCTATTTTAGAGTCTAACTGTCTAATTGATCCTGCTGCTGCATTTCTGGCGTTCTTGAATAAAGGAAGGCCTTCTAGAAGTCTTTCTTGATTTAACTTTTCAAGTGTTTCTTTACTCATATATATTTCACCACGTACTTCTATATCGATATTCTTATTTATTTTTAGTGGTATTGTTTTAATTGTTTTAACATTATGAGTTATATCTTCTCCAGTTGTTCCATCTCCTCTTGTGGCAGCGCTATGAAATAATCCATTTTTATATTTTAGTGATACAGATAATCCATCTATTTTAAGTTCACAAACATACTCTGGATTATATCCTTCTTTTTTTATTTTATTATCAAAATCTAATATTTCATCATCATTAAAAACATTAGATAGACTCATCATAGGTTTTTCATGAATTACTTTATTGAATTCACTTATTACTTCTCCTCCTACTTTATGAGTTGGACTATTTGGTAATACTAATTCTGGATATTTTTCTTCTAGATTATATAATTCTCTTAAATAACTATCATATTCATTATCTGTAATAGTAGGATTATCTAATACATGATAATTATAATCTGCTTCATTAATTAGATCTACTAGAAAAGCCATTCTTTCTTTATTTGTCATTGTAATCACCATAATAATTATACTAAAAAATAAATATTTAGTAAAGAAAAGACCGGAAATTATTTTCCAGTCTTTTAGTAATCAAAACTTTTAATTTTTGTTTTAGGAGATGTTTGTTCTTTTGCTATTTGTTCTTTTACTTTCTTTTCTATTTCATCTAGATGATTTCCAAATAGTTTTTTTGCCATCTTTTTAATTTTATTAATTTTTCTTTTTATACTTGCTTTATTTGATATTTTATTGCCATTTTCTTTCAATACTATTTCATTAATATATTCATTCATCTGTTTTGTTGTAATTCCAAGCACTATATTTAATGATTCTGAATTTTTTTGGCTTTTTAGTTCTTCTAATTTTTGTATTATATTATCTAATTCCTCTTCTACTTCACTATAGAAATTAATATCCATTACACTTACGTTATTACTAGCAAATGGTTCGTTTGTATATGCAATCCTTATATTACTTATGTAATTATTTATAATATTGAGATAAATGTCTTCTATTTCTTTAGATTTTATATATTCTTTTTTATCTAAAATCAAATCAGAATATGGTACTATTAAACTAGTATAACTATTATTGATATACTTGTTTGTATAGTTTATGCTATCAGGATTATATTTATTTTTCAATGTTCTTGAATTTAATCTATATATGGATGCTAAAGTATCATACATACTATTAAAATCATAATTATCGTCGTATACTAGGCCATTATCTCTCATGTATTCATAATTTAGGGTTTGAAAAAAGTTTCCCGTTATTTTTTCAATATCTATATTATAATTACCTGTAGATTTCATAATGGTACTTACTTTATTAGTAAAGTATCTTTTTATTCTCATAAGATCAATTATAGGTTTTTCAATTTTAGATAAATTCGCTAAATTTCTAGTATATGGAGATAATAATCCATACCATTTATTTTCGCTTTCTAAATACTTTCTACTATAAGGATGATTACTATATAATCCCCAATCTTCATCATACATGTTACTATTTATTATAATAAATGTAATTTGATTTATGAAATTATTTTTACATTCATTAGCTTTAGAAGCTGCTATACTTCCTATTTCAACATACTTGATATCTACCATAGTAAATATAGTCCTAAACTCATCTAATATTTCAGACATAACTATATAAAAACCATTACTTTTATTAATAAATAAATTATCATTTTGTATTTTTTCTTTTATTCTTAATAATAGAGCATTTAGTTTTATGCTATTTGTATTCCCATTTGAATCATAATATTCTTGATATATTTTATAGCATAATTCTTCAACTTCTTCAGCTTCTTTTCTTTCTGTATTATCTAGTAATAAGTTTGAATATTTTAATACTTGGGTACTTTTTAGTTCCTCATTAAAATTCATCAAATACATTTTTTCAAGTTCTCTCCAATTATCTGGATCTATTTCTATATTTGCACTTTTGTCTGGATCAGTAGCAAATCTTAAATTTATAGTGTTCCAACCAAATTCTGTATTTTTCAAAGAAAATATAGCTCTTAGGTCACCAGTATTTATATAGGATGGAAAAATATATCCTAATGATTTTAAATATGGATAATTAAGTAATAATATACAATCTCTAGATACATTAGCACTCTTATAATAGTTTTCTGTGACTTTAATACGTTTTTCTAGATTTTCTTCTTCTTCTTTTCCTTCATCTAATACATATTGTTCACTATCTTCATTATTTGAATAATTTTCATCAGTTATTAAAGTACCATTATTTATATTGGGACTATTTTGGGCTTTTACTTTTTTGTGACCTATTGTGAATATTGTAACTAAAGTCAATAAAAAAACACTAAGTTTTTGCGTAAACTTTTTCACCTTCTCACCGCCCTTTTTTTATCATGTATATTATACACTATTTTTATTGTTAAATAAAGTTTTTTTTACTATTATATGCAAAAAAAAGAGTTAATTTAGTATTAACTCAATTTATTTTACTAATTCTAAGATAACTAATAAAGAGTTATCTCCTTTTCTTTCTTTATATTTAGTTATTCTAGTATATCCACCTTTTCTTTCTTTATAACGTGGTGCTATATCGTTAAATATTTTACTAACACATGCTTCATCATTATGTAAGAAAGCTAAGGCTAATCTACGAGATACTAAAGAACCATTCTTTCCATATGTAACCATTCTATCAAAACATTTTCTTACTTCTTTAGCTCTAGTTTCTGTAGTAACTATTTTTTCATTTTCAATTAGTTGTTTTGTTAAAGTGGCTAACATACTTCTTCTTTGTT
>CAZZAK010000096.1:0-3895 GCA_964652515.1 uncultured Clostridium sp.
ATCATCAATGTTTTCATCTACTATTTGATTTAGCTCTTGTTTTAATTCTTCAATATCTTGATTTCGATAATAATTATATTTGCTAACTAATGCTTTAACATTATTATTTAGTTCAGCAATACCAGCATTAACAGCATCAGATCCATCACTTAACTTTTTAGACGCATTAACAATTTTATCCATATTACTTTGAAGTTCATTAATATTATTATATAAACTATTTACTTCACTAAATACATTAAAATTACTATCTTCAAATACATCAGTCGTAGCAACTGAGTATATTGAATTTAATTCAAAATTATCAGTATCATAGCTAATTTCAACTTTATTCATACTTTTTAAATCATTAATATTTAATGATTCATCTATGCCAGGAGAAGATAACGCAATTACAACCTGACTAACCCCATTATCGACAACTCTACCATTAGTAACTTTTATATTCTTATTATCAGCATTATTTAGAATAGTTGTTGTGATAATCATATAAGGAACATATATATCTTCTAGCGCTCCATTAATGTTATATTTTTTCTTATAATTATTTTTATAATTTAATACTATTTTAATATTACCTTTTTTACCTAAAATATCGTCTACCTTTTGTTCTTTACCATTAAGATAATATTTAACTTCAATACTTAATGGCAAATCTTTTTTATAGGTTCCCTGATAATATATATCATTACCACTTGTTTCCCATATTAACTTATTATCATTTTGACTAAATTTACTATTATCATTTAAATTTTTAATATCACATAAATTTGTTTTATCTAGGACTTTTTTGTCAGAAAAATTATACAAATGCTCTGATGCTATGGCATTATTTACTTTTCCATCTTCTTCAAGACGAACATATATGCTTTCATCTTTTGTGAGTGCATAAACTCCTGTTACTTGAAATAACTCACAGGCAATTAATATATAAGCTACTAATCTTTTTAATACTTTTTTCATACTTACTTTCCTTTCTTAAAACCTAATGTTGTTTTTATTATTAATTTATCAAAAACTAATAATACACTAGGAACAATAAACATAACAACTAACATACTAATAATGGCTCCTCTAGCCATAAGTAGGCATAATGAACTAATCATATCAATTTTTGAAACTATAAATACCCCAAATGTTGCCCCAAAGAAGCACATAGCACTAACAAAAATTGATGATACAGATGATTCCAATGCCTCTTCCACCCCATTTATTTTATTTTTACCTTTTTTTCTTTCTTCTAAATATTTTGTAGTAAGTAATATTGCATAATCGATTGTTGCTCCAAGTTGAATAGTACCTATTACAATCGAAGAAACAAATGGAATACTAGTACCATGCCAATATGGAATACCCATATTTATAAATATAGCAAATTCGATTGATGTTACAAGTAATATTGGTAAACTAATTGATCTAAGTACAAAGAACATAATTAAGAAAATTACACCAATTGATACATAATTAACATTTTTTAAGTCAATAGCTGTTATTTCTACCAAATCATTCATTAAAGGTCCTTCACCAGCTAAAATTGCCTTACTATCATATTTCTTAATTATCTTATTTATCTCTTTTATTTGACTATTTAATTCATCAGTCGCTAGTTCATAATTTGAATTAATTAAGATTAATTTATAATTATCTGCTTCTAATACTTTTCTTATTTTAGATGGAATCACTGTACTAGATATTCCATATTTAGTTAATAAATTAGACGAAATAACATTATCAATACCATCTATTTCATTTATTTCATCAATCATACTATTTATATCTTTAGAATCCATATTTGCATCAATCAAAACTATCGATTGAGTTATTAATCCATATTCATCTTTTAATTTTTTACTTACAATACTATAATCATAGTTTTCAGGAATACTTTTATCCAGATTATAATAAGCTTCTGTTTTTCTTTGAGATAAATATGCAGGTATTAATATTATTAGGAAAATTATAAATATCCCTTTATATCCCTTAGTAATAATTGGTTTAATAAATCTAAATTTAGGAATTATTGGTTTATGCTTTGTTTTTTGAATAAACTTATCAAATAATAGCAGTATAGATGGATAAACTGTAAGTACTGTAATAACTCCAAATACTACACCTTTAGCCATAACAATACCAATATCTTTTCCTAAACCAAATTTCATACTACAAAGGGCTAAAAAACCTGCAATCGTTGTAAGTGAAGATCCAATTACTGAAGTCATAGTCTCATTAATTGCTTCTTTCATGGCTTCTTCATTAGTCTTTTTATTTTTCTTTGCTGCTTCATATTTATGATATAAGAATATAGAAAAGTCAGTTGTTACTCCTAATTGAAGTACTGCTGCTATTGCTTTAGTAATATAAGATATTTCTCCTAAAAAGACATTTGTGCCCATATTAAATAATATTGATATTCCAATATTGGCAAGAAGCAATAATGGAACAATATATGAATCTAACGAAATCATTAATACAGTTAAACAACAAAGAACTGCTAATAAAACATAAGTGAAAGTTTGACTTTCAACCAGTCTTCTCATATCTAATGACATAGCACTCATACCACCAACTTTAATATTCTTAGATATTTCTTTTATCACTTTTACTCCATTAGCTGTTTCTTCATCACTCGTTCCAGTCTTAAATGTTATAAGCAATAATTTAGAATCGTTACTTGTAATCTTGTCAAGTAAATTTTTAGGTAGTATTTCTAAAGGAATAGTTGTACCTGTAATGTCATTAATGCTAACTACATCATTAACGCACTCTATTTCTCTTATTTCATTTTCCAAAGCAATCAATTCTTCATCACTAACATCATTATCTACTAAAGATACAGAAAATGCTCCCATTTTAAAATCATCTTTTAAAATATTTTGACCTCTTAAAGTCTCAATATCACTGGGTAGATATACTAAAATATCATAATTGGTTTTTGTTGCTAATAAGCCAATTAATGAGGGAATTAGCAATAACAAACTGATGATAAAAATAATTTTTTTATTTTTTACTACAAAGTTAGAAAACTTCTTCATTCTTTCACCTCGCTAATAGATTGTATTACCATGCACATAAAATTACCACAACATAACAATATTAATGAATGATATCCAACATTTTTTAAAATATATATGTATATTTATCATACATTTTGTATGTTATTTGATTTTTTGTTTAATTGGCTCTATAATTATTTTGAGGTGTTTTATATGAATGAAAAAACTGATTTAAGAATTGTTAAAACAAAAAAGGTATTATTTGATACCTTAATTAAACTTATGAAACAAAAAAATTTTGATAAAATTAAAATATCAGATATCTGTGATGAAGCGCTAATAAATCGTTCAACATTCTATGCTCATTATGAAGATAAATATGAACTCTTAGATGATTTTATTGATGATTTAAAAATATCTTTACTTAAAGATTTAGAGGATAATGTAAATAATGTAACTACCAAAGAATACATTATGAAATTATTAAGCATTTTAATAGACCACATTGATGAAAAAAGAGATATTTATAGTGCTATTCTCTTAAATAATAGGAATGGGTTTTTAGTTGATTTTTTAATTGATGTTATTGAAAGAGAGTCTTTAGAAAGGTTAAAAAATAATAATGATATCATGAAATCGGAATTACCATTGGATATATTAGTAAAGTTCTATGCAGGAGGATTAATAAATGTCTGCATGTCATGGCTTACTCGTAAAGAAAAGTATAATAAAGAAGAATTACTAGAGTTTATAGATAAATTAATACCTGAAAAAATATAATATTTTTTCAAAATAATCTAATTTGTTTAAAGTTATCATAAAAGATTAGAGTTTTTAATTCTAATCTTTTCGTTATATATCCATATTGCGAAAACCTTTCTGTTCGGAATATTATTTATTTT
>CAZZAK010000097.1:0-3846 GCA_964652515.1 uncultured Clostridium sp.
GTATTATAGTCATCATTCTTGTCAATACTTATTTTATACTTTCTGTATTCATTAGGAGCTTTTTTTCCATCTATAAATACTACCATACCTGATACATTAAATGTACCAAATAAATTAGAATTATCAAATATTTCTATTCTACTTATTTTATCTACATTTAAGATACTAGATAATTCCCTTAAAGAATTTAATCTTTTTTCTTCATCAATAGTATAGAATGATATTTGTTCTTTAAAATAGATAAAAGCATTCTCATTAGCTAAATCCAATATTTTCTTTTTAAATCCTTTTTGAGGAACAATAAATCTCATATCAAAAGTATTAGATAATAATTCATTATCTATTATATCTGGTACTAATATTTCTTTTACTTTAGTATAATGTTTGGTATAAAAATCAGAAATATATTCTTCGATAGTATTTTTAATGGTATCCACTAGAGGAAATAAATTTACTCTTTTATCTATTAACTTACCTCCTCTTATAAATAAAATGCTTAATGATATGTAATCATTATCAGTATAGTATCCGATAACATCACGATCATAGTTATCTGATAATTCTACTTTTTGGCGTTCTAGTGTTATATCAATATAATCTAATAAATCTTTATAATATTTAGCCTTTTCATATTCTAGTTTATTGGAATGATAATACATTTTATCTTTTAATTTATTAACTACTAAATCACTATTACCATGAAAGAAAGAAATAATTTCTTCTTTCATTTTTTTTACTTCTTCTTCACTTACTTTATTAGTACAGTATCCTAAACATTCACCAATATGATAATATAGGCACTCTTTTTTACCTAGGTTCTTACATTTTCTTAATGGATATAGTCTATTTAATATTTCACATACTTTTTTGCATGCTCCAATATTAGGATATGGTCCAAAAAGTATTCTATTTTTATTCTTTTTTATATTAGGATTTCTTACTGTTACTAGCATTGGATATTTATCATTAGTAAGTTCTATATATGGATATGATTTATCATCTTTATATAGAATATTATATTTAGGAGTATACTTTTTTATTAGATTTATTTCTAATAATAATGATTCTACTTCAGAACTGGTAAGAATATATTCAAAATCATAGATATCTCTAACTAATAATTCTGTTTTACCAGTATGATTACTTTTAAAATAAGAACTTAATCTATTCTTTAAATTTTTAGATTTGCCAACATATATAACATAACCATTGATATCTTTCATGATATAGCATCCGGGACTATGGGGTACTATTTTTAATTTATCATCTATCATAACATACTCCTTTCAAAAAATATTTTAACATATAATTTATTATTTCTCAATTAAATGATATAATCTATTTGGGTGATATAATGTATTCTATTTTAGAAAATATTAGTAATGAAATAGTAATTAATAATTCTAAATTTATTACTATCTTATATAAAGTATATGATATAAAAGATATAGATAAATATTTAGATGATGTTAGAAAAATATATAGAGATGCTACTCATTATTGTTATGGATATATAATAGATGATAAGATTAAGTTTAGCGATGATGGTGAGCCTTCTTCTACAGCTGGTGTTCCTATTATAGAAGTATTAAAGAAAAGAAAATTAAATTATATATTAGCTATAGTAGTTAGATACTTTGGTGGTATTAAATTAGGTGCTAATGGGCTTATTAGAGCATATTCAGGAAGTGTTTCAAAAGCTTTAGATAATAGTGAATTAGTAGTATTAGAAAAAGGATATAATGTTGATATATATTTTAATTATCAAGAATCTAAAAATGTTGATTACTTACTTAAAGATATAAAAATTAATAATAAGGATTATCTAGAGAATATAAAATACAATATAGATATACCTATAAGTTTTATTGATATACTTGATAGTAATAGTATTAGTTATAAAATAAAAAAAGATATATATATAGAAAAAAGATTATAGTTAATATTTTAACTATAATCTTTTTTATTCATTAACCAGTATTTTTTTAACCTTTTTGATAATCTCTTCATTTATATCTTCGATTGTACGCATCTTATCATTTTTAGAGCAATCTATTTTAGTATAGTTATAAAGTTCTACTAATTCTAAATAAGTTCTTTCTGAATTTTTTAAATATTCTATAGATGATTCTACTTGATCAGGTACTTCTTCTCTATTTTTCTTTAGTTCATTAACTAGATTTAGTGGTACATATAAAAATACTGTCATATCTGGTTTATTTAATTCGTTTATTTTATATTCTAATATTTCTATCTTTCTAAACATTTTCTTTCTTTCTGCTTTGGTTTTTAGCATACCACCTTGGTGAGCCATATTAGAACCAACATAGCGGTCCAAGATAACATTAACACCTTCATTCAATAATTTATCTATTTTGGGTTTATTGTACCTTCTATCGGCAGCATAATAATTTATAGATACATATGGATCTACATTACTAGCTCCCTCAAGAAATAATCCATTTTCTTTCTTTAATAATTCTTTACACATATGTGGTTTTCCTAAATAACAGGCTCCAATAATTTCTCCGGTTGGAGTATCATACATAGGGAAAGATAATCTTATAGATTTTATTCCTTCCTTGTTTAATTTTTCCACTAATAACTTAGTTTGTGTTTCCTTTCCACTGCAATCAGTTCCTTCAATTACGATTAGTTTTCCTTTCATTTTTTCCTCCTATAAAACAATTCCTATAATGTATCCTAATATACTTAATATTAAGCCTACTACTAATTCTATAATTGTAAATTTTATTTTTAATACTTTAAATAATAATATAATAATGTTTGATAGGCATATACCTAGTATTATGGAATATGTACTATTCTTATGCTTATTTAATATTTTTTTCATAATCAATATAGTTATTAATGCTCCCAATATAGATCCTATAAAAAAGAATAATATTAAAGTAATGTTCTTTATAATAAAACTCATATTTGTTAAATTAGATATAATGTTAATAACTATATGATATGTGCCTAAATTTATTAACAGCATTGTCCCTGATATCCCAGGTACAATACTTGATAAAGATTCAATAAATCCAGATATAAAAAGCATAATTTTATCCATAAAACTATCATTCAATATATAATTATTATTTATATATATTATAGCACTTAATATGGACAATATAAATGAAGTAGTCATTAATATGACACTTTTTTTATTAATTTTTATTTGTTTAGAAAATTTTCTTGTACTTCCTGTAATTAAACCTATAAAAAATAGGATAGTAATTATAAAGTAATTAACAAATAAAAATTTCACTATTTTGCTAAATAGTATTATTGATAAAATAATTCCTAATGATAATAGTGTTATAAATTTTAAATTATCTTTTTTATTATCATTAAAATTACATATAGAATCTATTGCCTTATCATAAACATTTAAAGTCATAGCTAACATACTACCAGATACTCCCGGTATTATTTTAGCTATACCTATTACAAATCCCTTTATTATTAGTTTCATATTAAATAATAGTATATTTATTTAAAAATATTCAATTTATTAAAAAAAAGAATTACTTATTTAGTAATTCTTTTAACTATTTCTTTTTCTTCTTATAAATGTATATATACATAGTCCTGCTAATAAAGTTGTTATTATTATGAAGTAAATTGTTAATCCATTTTTCTTCTTTATTATTATTTCATATTCTTTTTGTGTCTCTATATTAGTTATAGTTATTTTACTCTTATTCTTTAATTTTTCGTTTCCTTTTATATCTATATCTTTATTACTTGTTATTTTAAGTTCTTTCTCTTTTCCTATTTCTAACTCATAACTATATATATTTTCACTAAAGTTTATATTATATCCTTCTATTTCTAGTG
>CAZZAK010000098.1:0-3734 GCA_964652515.1 uncultured Clostridium sp.
ACTAGAGCATTACTAGAATATGAAAAAGCCAATGAAGGCAAAGAAGATAGTTATAGACATATCTTAAAACAAGCTGGTTTTGTTACAAGAGACTCTAGAAGTAAAGAAAGAAAGAAACCAGGATTATAAGCAGCAAGAAGAGCACCACAATTTTCAAAGAGATAATGTATATTGGAAAGATCGTATTATTACGATCTTTTTTAATTGTTAGGTTACTTGACTTTTATACTAGATAAATGTATAACGGGAAGACCATTATAGAAAATATGTAGAATATGATATGGACCTATGGTTTGTAGAGTAGAATCTGAAGATTATGTTAAAACATTAGAAGATAGTGGTATGTCTTTAGTAAGAGATACTTGGTCTAATTTCAATAGAATTTTTAAATAATATCTGTTTTATTACAGATGTTTTTTTGTTATAATTAATTTAGGTGATAATATGAAAAAGAGGATAATTATTTATGTTATAGTTTTATTATTAGTTTTATTAATACCTATACCTAATCATTTAAAAGATGGTGGTACTGTAGAATATAATGCTATATTATATAAAGTGTCTAAAATAAAAAGATTTAATTTTGATTCTGTCTCTGGTTATGAGAGGGGGTTAATAATAGAAATACTTGGTAAAGAAATTTATAATAATGTTACTATTAAACCATCAAATTTTAAATTTGAAATAAAAAAAACGGATATTTATAATTCTGTTAAATATAATAAGTATTATGAATATAGTAATAGAATTATATATTTTAAACCTTATATAGAAGAATTTTATATATATAATGATACTAAAATGGCTTTATCAGATTATATATCTAAATATTTTCAGACATTAGATGATAGTATTAGTAGAATTACTCAACAGATGGATTTAGAAGCTACTTTCCGTGATGGTGGTACTAAATTATATAAGTCTAAATTTAGAGATGTTTCTATAGTAGTATATAATAGAATAGAAGGTAATAAAGATATATATGTTGGAGATTATTCAATGAATTTTGAAAGTGGTATGTGTGAAAGAGAAGTTAATTCATAATATAGATAGAGTACATACTACTACTATGGGTTATGATAGGATAAAAAAGAATTTAAATATAAAATCTGATCCTGTTAATTATTGCATTGATAAAATTAAAGATGATAATAGTATAGTATATAAAAAGGGTAAGAATTACTATATAGAAATAAATAATATAGTCATAACTATTAATTCTAGTTCATATACTATTATTACTGGACATAAAAGATGATATCTTGAATAAATAATATATGTATAATATAATTTTATTGGAGGAAAAAGATGAGTAAAGAAAAATTTGATAGATATGCACCACATATTAATTTAAAAGATGTGGGTCAAAATAGAGAAATTACACAAGAACATGATGAGAGAATTCCATCTGGATTTGAAAAACTTTATGAAAGAACTGGAACTGTCCCAGAAGAGAATCCTTATGCTGAATTGGGTGGTCCAGAAGAAAGGAAACCTGGTTTTGAATTAACTAAACCTAAACATAGATAGTTAAAAATTAAGCTTGATAACTAATCAAGTTTTAATTTTTGTAAATTTTAGCAATTTATGGTTGACTTTGCTAATAATTAGTAATATACTATTAGTAGCAATTGAGAATGATTATTGCTAAGGAAGTGATAGTTTGATTACTGAACGTCAAAAAGAGATATTAAAGTTTATTGTAATGGAATATATTAAAACAGCAAGGCCTGTTAGTTCTAATACAATATGTAAAAAGCTAAAATGTTCTAGTGCTACAGTTCGTAATGAAATGGTAATATTAGATGAATTAGGATATCTAGAAAAGAATCATTTTGCTTCGGGTAGAGTACCTAGTGAAATGGGATATAAATACTATGTAGATAACTTAATGACTCCTAAAAATATGACTGGTGAAGATATGTTAAAACTACAGACGATATTTCATAATAAATCATTAGATTTAAATGATGTAATAAAGAAAAGTCTTGAAATAGTAGCAGAAATTACTAGTTATACATCTGTTGTTTTAGGAAAGACTTCATCAGAGAATAGGCTTAAAAAAGTAGAAGTTATACCACTAGATTCCGGTAAGATACTTACAATGGTAATTACTGATAAAGGCGTCGTAGAATATAAGAATATGTATTTACCTGATACTGACATTGAAGAAGTTACTAAAACAGTTAATTTAATTAATAAGATGATTGTTGGTACTCCATTAAATGAAATTAATGAAAGGTTAGAATATGATATAAAACCTATTATTAGTAAATATGTTCGTCAACATGAGGCTTTGTATAATGCTTTCTATGATGCGTTTTCTAGTTTTACTAATAAGGCTAGTGATGTTCAATTTGTTGGTAAGAATAATTTCTTAAAACAGCCTGAATTTAGTAATATTGATAAAGTTAAAGATATACTAAATAAGTTTGAAGATATTAATTTTATTAGTGATATGGCTGAAGAGAAGAATGGTATTAATATTTATGTTGGAGCTGATAGTGAACTTACTGATGATGTATCAGTAATTAAGACTAAATATAACTATAATGGTGAAGAAGGAACTATTGCTATTATTGGTCCAAAAAGAATGGAATATGCAAGGGTTGTTACTTTACTTAATTATATAAAAGAAAATATTGATAATAATTTTAATTGTTAGAAAAGAGGTAATTAATGAGCAAGAAACATCATAATAAAGATAAAAAATGCAATTGTACAGAAGAATGCAATTGCGGATGTCAAGAAGGAAAAGAATGTACTTGTGAAGAGGAATGCAATTGTAATGAAAATTGTGAATGCGGTTGTCAAGACGATAAGAAGTGTTGTTGCGGCGAAGAATGTAATTGCGGATGCAATGAAGAGGATAAAGAATTAGAACTAACTAGTAAAATAAATGCATTACAAGAAGCGTTATTAAGAGAAAAGGCAGAGGTACAAAATTATAAGAGAAGAAAAGATGAGGAAGTATCTCGGATACTTAAGTATTCTAATGAAGATATAATATTGGAATTTTTACCAATATTAGATAATTTAGAAAGAGCCATTAAAATGGATGACAATGATTTGACTGATGAAGTTAGTAAATACTTAGAGGGTATTAAAATGGTATATAGTCAAACGAAGACAATGTTAGAACATTTTGATGTTCATGAAATAGATACTTTGGGTAAGAAATTTGATCCAATGTATCATCAAGCTGTATTAACGGGAAAAGATGATAGTAAAGAATCTGGTACTGTCTTAGAAGTATATCAAAAAGGATATATGTATAAAGATAAGGTTGTTCGTGTTAGTATGGTAAAAGTTAATGAATAGAAGAAAGGAATGATATATATGAGTAAAATTATAGGAATTGACTTAGGTACAACAAATAGTTGTGTATCTGTATTGGAGGCTGGGGAAGCAAAAGTTATCCCTAATCCTGAAGGAGGTCGTACTACACCTTCAGTAGTAGCATTTAAAAATGGAGAAAGAATTGTCGGAGATGCTGCTAAAAGACAAGTAGTTACAAATAAAGATACTGTTTCATCAATTAAAAGACTTATGGGTAGTGATGAAAAAGTTGAAGTTGCTGGTAAGAAATATACTCCAGAAGAAATTAGTGCTATGATACTTTCTTATATGAAAGATTATGCTGAAAGTTATTTAGGTGAAAAAGTAACAAAGGCTGTTATTACAGTACCTGCTTACTTTAATGATGCTCAAAGACAAGCTACTAAAAATGCTGG
>CAZZAK010000099.1:0-3703 GCA_964652515.1 uncultured Clostridium sp.
TCCACGGTCGACCGGATGGCCTGGGGGGACTGCTGGCGGGGGCCGTCGCCGTGTTTTTATTATTATTTTTGTATACTTTATAATGGCTATAATAAATGCTATAGGAGAAGGTAATGGTGATATATCTTTTAATATTAATACTGATAATACTTTTAGAATAATATCTTCTGTGTCTACTAAAAAGATGGATAAAGACTTGATTAGATATGGAAAGAAAAATGGTATTAAGGTAGAGATAGAACATTATGGAGACTTAGAGATAGTAGATATATTAAATAGTAATAGTAAGAACTATGATGCTGTATGGATATCTAATTCTATATGGTTATATATGTTAGATAATAGTTATTTAACTACTGATAGTAAATCTATTGTTATAGATCCTGTTGTTATGGCTATTAAGAAAAGTAAGGCTAGTGAACTTGGTTTTATTAATAAGGAAGTACATAATAAAGACATTTTAAATGCTATTAGGGATGGTAAACTTAAATATGTAATGTCTTCTGTTACTAAGACTAATACTGGCGCTACTAGTTATTTATCATTTTTAAATAGTATGGCTGGTAGTCCAGAAGTATTAACGGAAGATATGTTAAATAAAGAATCATTAGTAACTGATTTAAGAGATTTCTTTAAGGGTGTTGAGAGAGTTAGTGGGGATGAAGAATACTTAAGCGAAATCTATTTAAATGGTGATTATGATGCTATGATTAACTATGAAAGCTCTTTGATAGATTTAAATAAGGAATTAGTTAAAGATAAAAAAGAACCTTTATATTTAATATATCCTGTGGATGGAGTAGCTATTAATGATATGCCTTTTGCTTATATTAATAATGATAGTATTGATTTAAAGAATAAGGAAAAATTCTTAAAATTACAATCTTATTTAAGAAGTGATGATGCTATTAAATTAATGGAAGAATATGGTTATCGTTCTTGGTATGGTGGTACTAATGATAAGGCTGATAAAGATATTTTTAATCCTGAATGGGGTATAGATACTTCAGTATATTTGAAAGATATGAAATATCCTTCTAAGAAGGTTATTACTAAGGCTATTAATTTATATATAGAAACTTTAAGAAAACCTACACATGTAGTATTTTGCTTGGATATATCTGGTAGTATGTATGGTAATGGTTTATCTGAATTACAAGATGCTATGGATTATATCTTAGATTATAATAAAGCTAAAGAAGATAATTTGCAATTTTCTGATAAGGATAAGATATCAATAGTAACGTTTAATGGTAGAGTAGATAAGATATTTCCTACTAAATATGGTAGTGATACATTAGAAATAATTAATGATATTAATAGGTTAGAGGCTAATGGTGGTACTAATATATATGCTCCTAGTATTGAAGCTTTAAAGATACTAGATAAGGAAACAAAAGAAGATTATACTAAAACAGTTATTTTAATGACGGATGGTGAATCTAATACTGGATATTATGGAGAATTAGAAAGATATTATAAGAGTATTAAATCTGATGTTCCTATTTATAGTATTACTTTTGGAGATTCTAGTGAAAGACAGTTAAATGAGATTGCAAAACTTACTAATGCTAAGATATTTGATGGTAAGAATGGATTAAAGAGAGCATTTAAGGAAGTAAGGAGCTATAACTAATGAAGAATAAAGAAATAGTTTCAGCAGTAGTTGGTAGTGCCTTCTTTGCTATTCCTTACTTGGGTTTATCTGTAGCATTAGCTCCGGCTTTAGTAATTGGTGGAATGGCTTTTGGAGCTTCTGAATTAATGTTATCTGGTATTAAGGGTAAGGTTACTTTAAGGGATAGTGATAGGCCATTATATTTAAAAATTAGTGAGGCAAAAAAAGAAAGTAAAATGATACTTAGTTTAATACCTAAAGTTGAATCAGAAGAAACTAGAAAGAATTTGAATGAAATTCATGATACTGTTACTAAGATAATAAAAACAGTTGAAGATAATCCTAAAAAAGCTAAAAATATTGATAATTTCTTTGATTATTATTTACCTGTCTTAATTAAAATAGTAAATAGGTATGATGAAGTAGAAAATCAAAGGCTTATATCTAGTGATGGACGTGTTTTTATAGAAAAAGCTGATAAGATGATAAAAGATACTAATAAGGCATTTAAAACAATCTTATCATCATTATATAGTAAGGATATTATGGATACAGAAGCAGATATGAAAGTATATGATATGATGTTGAAAGCTGATGGTATAGTTGAAGATAATTTAATAATGAAAGGTAGTGAAGAGGATGAAAAGTAAGAAGACAATATTAGGAATAATTATATTTATTATATTAATAATAGCTATTATTGTTATTAAGAATGTTAAGGATAATGAAGAACTTAATTTCTTGTCTGGTAGTCATACTACAGTTTATGTAGCTACTGGTGGTGGTAAGGAAGATTTTCTTAATGATAAAGATGTTAAGAAGATACTTAAGAATAAATATAAATTAAATGTTATTTTTGATACTTGGAGTAATGGTAAAACAATTACTAAACCATTAATTAGAGAAGCTGTTGGGCTAGGTAATCAAAGTATTGTATCTAGTATGGCAAATGGTACTGAGTATACAATACAATCAGAAGGAGTATCAAAATATGATGCTTTGTTTACTTCTGATCAGAGATTTTATGACTATTATAAATTAGCTCCGAATAAAGAAGCAGGTGAGTCTCTTCGTTATACAGTACTTGATGGTGGTCTTACTTTAAATACTCCTATTGTTATCTATAGTTGGAAAACTGTTGTGGATGCTTTAATTAAAGAAAATATTGTTACTGAAACAGAAGGAGTATACTTTATTAGTGATATGAATAAGTTAATTAACTATATTCTAGAAGGTAAGAAATGGTCCGATATAGGACTTACTAATTTATACGGAAATATTAATATTGCTTCAACAGACCCTGTATCATCTAGTCCTGGAGCTACATATTATGGATTATTATTATCTATATTAAGTGGTGGTCAAGTAACAACTGATAATATTAATAATAATTTACCTAAATTAAAAGACTTTTATATTAAATCTGGATATATGAATAATACTCCAGCTGATTTATTTGAAAGATACTTAAAGACTGGTATGGGTGGAGAACCTATGATAGTAGATTATGAGAAGAGTATGATTGACTTTGCTAATTCTTCACCAGACGCCTTTAATCAAGTAAAGGATGAAATTAGAATACTATATCCTAGTCCTACTATTTGGAATAGTCATTGTTTTATGGTATTTACAGATGCTGGTGCTAAATTATATAAGGCATTAAATGATAAAGAAATAGCTTCTATAGCATGGGAAAAATATGGATTTAGAACTGGTGTTACTGGTGGAACTTATGATGTATCTAGTATTGGATTAGGTGTACCACAAACTATTTCTAGTACAGTTACTAGTTTAAAAATGGATACATATAATAAATTAATTGATTATTTGAAGGAGAGTTAAGATGAGTAATTTAGAATTAAAAGTTGAAAATAATCTGTATGAAAAGAAAATTGAAGGGTTAGTTAGTGAAGATAATATTACTGATAAGGTAATTGAAAAATCATTAAATTATGATGAATTATCAAAAGAAGAACAAAAAGCAATTGATGAATTCAATGAAAAAATAGATATTACTGATTCAGCACAAGTACTTCAATATGGTGTAGCTGCTCAAGAAAAGATATATAAATTTTCTGATAGTAT
>CAZZAK010000100.1:0-3698 GCA_964652515.1 uncultured Clostridium sp.
ATTTAATCATGTTTAAATCACCGATGTATTCTTCTACCCTTTCTCTTGTTTTCACATAGTCGAACATTTCCAGTTCTTTCAAACTCAATAACTTCATATGCATCCCCCATTATCCAAAAAAAGAAGAGAAAGGTTCGCATTTAATAAAAGCTACAACTTCTCTTCTATTTTCTGGTTTTAATTTATGGCTTAAGGAGTCAGTAATCTCTATGGAGTATTTCTTTGAAGTATAATACTTCAATTTATATACAATTAGTTCCATAAAGACCACTTCCAATCCCATCAAACCACATAACATATAAATTTGCCTTTTATTATATAGTTTTCTTGGAAAAAGTCAATAATAAAAACAAAAAATGAAATAATTTCCTTCACATAATTATTTCATTTTACTATATTTTATCACACTCAAACAGGATTACAAGTAGGGAATTACATAGGTGTTTAGGGGGTGGAATTTTCGCTTCAATCCCTTATTTTACAACGGTTTAAAATATTTTTTTCATCATTTTCATTTATAAATTTTTTTACTTCATCAAAGTACTTTTTCGCTTCTTCTTGATTATAAAACATTTTATACATTAAAGAATCAGCTATTTTATCAGTATTTTTAATATTAACATATACTTCGAATAATTTTCTATCTAGACATGAATCGAAGATAACTTCAACATATCCAGTTAGAAATTCTATTTGATAATCATCTAAACAATATTTCTCATCAGAAATTGTATCTTCATTTATATAGCGATACTCTTGGAGTTCATCAATAATTGTATTTAAGTTCATGTTTACACCTCATTCGTAATGCATACAGTATTATAGCAGATTTTTATCATTATACAATAAAATTACCTAATATTATTATACATATTTTTTTCTTTTTTTATTATTTTATTTTTGTTAAAAATTCATAAGCTTGTTCCGAATAATCTTCTTTATAAAAAATAATTATAGAGCCAATACCTTTAAAATCCTTTAAAGGTTCATAATAATATATGCTTTTAATAAACTTACCATTAATTATTTCTAAATTACTTGATCTTACACTACTTAGGTGAATATCTTTAATTTGTTCTTTTAAAGTATTAGATAATTCACTATTTAAATATTGCTCTACTTTTTTACCATAAGCATAAACTACCGTTTCCGTTGAAGTAATAATACACTCCATTTTATTTTCCTTTAAATACTTCTCTATTTTAAATCTAACATCACCATAATCTCCAATATCTAAATTCTTTACAAAAATAGAAATGAACTGTTTAACATCCTTTTTAAATAACTTTTGCATTGGTTAGTTATCCTCCTTTCAATTTTTGTAATCGTGATACTGCTGATTACCAATTTACATTATAACACATTTTTATCAAATGACCCATAGTTTTACTAATAATTAATGTTTTAATGGGAAAATTATTATTAGGTGATGCAAGTGAATAATAATAATTTAAAATATGTTAGAGAAGAATTAGAAATGACTCAAGAGGAATTAGGATTAGTTTTTGGAGTAAAAGGTTCTACCGTTGCAGGATGGGAAAACAATAATGATTCAATTCCATTAAATAAATTAGTTAAATATGCTAATAATTATAACTACTCTCTAGATTATCTTACAGGATTATCTAGAAGCAATAATTATTTAGGTAAATTTGATAAACTAGATAAAATTAAGATTGGTAAAAGAATTAAAAATATAAGAAAAAAACTTAATCTATCACAACAGCAAGTTGCTGATGAATGTATGATATCGCAATCAACTTATAGTGGATATGAATCTGGTAATTATTTAATTACTGCTTTAGTTCTTTATACAATATGCAAAAATCACAAATTATCAATGGATGAAATATTAAAATAAAAGGATTTATACAAACATATTTTGCATAAGTCCTTTTTTTAATTCTTTTAATTTTTCTAACTTTAATTCTTCTAATTTTAGTTTATTGTCAATAATTGAAAGCTTATTTACTATTAATTCCTGTTCTTTGAGAGTTGGAATTTTAATACTGAATTTAATAAAATCATCAGGAGATACAGACATTCTTTCATACACAGTTCCTTGCTCATACTTTCTAACTTCATTTATGAATTTTTTTCTAGTTACATAATATTTTATATATTTTGGATTAGCAATTTCTCTATTTATTTCAAATGTAACATATATTGGTGAAAAAATTGCCGAACCATATTCGTTTAAACAAATCACTCCAAATTTTAAATTTGCAGGATTATAACATAAATCATTTAACTTAGTTATCTTATATTTTTTTTCATCAGATTTTACTAAGAAGTCTCTATTATATCTATCTCCTTTATCATAAATGCCGTCCTTTGATAAAGTAACATGAGGATAATCCAATCCTTTTTTTGAATACTCTTTTTTTTCTTTTAAAATTTCTGATAATTTTTTTGTTGGATATTCTTTTGATAATTCTTTTTCTACAATATTACTTTGTATTTTTTTTATTTTCTCAATTTTTTTTGTTTGTAATTCGATTTTCTTTTCAATCAGTTTAAATAGATTTGCTATTTCTCTTTGCTCTTCAACACAAGGAATATAAAAATCAAACAAACTCAATTCATCTTGATTTACTTTTGGCATTTTTGTCCTAGCTGATGTTGTAGTAACAAATCTATAAAATCTATTATTTAATATTTGATATAGAATAATTTCTGGTAATATCCCTGGTTTTGGTTTCAAAGGATAAGCATCAGCACTACATAAGCCTACAAACCCAGGAATCGTTGCTTTTGACAATTCTGGACGAATTTTAGAATAAACTATACATTCTGAATCAAATAAGTATTTACCACTTGTTAACCCTTCATCTTTTGCAGTTTTACATGGTAAAAGAGTTCCACTCCATTTTTCGATGTTTGCAGGTCCTACATGGAGTAAATTTGAATATTGACTTTCCTTTGGATTTACTAGTGAAGAAGCCATAGATACTGCATCCCAAAATTTCACTTTCTTCCATTCAGGGTAATTCTCATTTTTTTGATTTTTAAATCGCAATGCAGGAAAATTCATACTTTTACTACACCCCCTTTTATAAACCAAGTTCTTTCAAATAATTATTAAATTCTTTGTCTATGTCTTCAAGTTGCTTGTCTATATCTTTTAGTTCGTTTTGGACTTTATTTACATCAATTACTTCTTCTTCATCCATAGAATTAATATACCTAGGTATATTTAAGTTAAACCCATTTTCTTCTATTTCATTTATGGTAGAAACATAACTATATTTTTCAATACTTTTTCTTGCTGAATAAGTATCTATTATTTTGTTAACATCCTCATCTCTTAATCTATTTTGATTCTTTCCAGGTTCATATTCTTGAGAAGCATCGATAAACAAAATATTATCATCATTCTCTCGACACTTTTTAAATACTAGTATACAAGTTGGAATTGTCGTCCCATAAAAAATATTTCCAGGTAAACCTATTACAGCATCTAAATAATTTTTTTCTTTTATTAAGTATTCTCTTATTGTTTCTTCAGCACCACCTCTAAATAAAACCCCATGTGGAAGAACTACAGCCATAGTTCCATTATCAGATAATTGATATATCATGTGTTGCACAAAAGCAAAATCTGCTTTTGATTTTGGAGCTAATTTGCCGTATGCACTAAATCTTTCATCTTCAATAAACTTAGGATCTGCACTCCATTGAGCTGAATATGGAGGATT
>CAZZAK010000101.1:0-3620 GCA_964652515.1 uncultured Clostridium sp.
TGCTCTTGCTATATTAAGAGAATATTATAAATATACTAATTATGAAGGAGTATATAAGGAAGCATCTGATATTAATAAAGATGGTAAAATAGATAAATTAGATGTTCTAGCAGTATTAAGAGACTATTATGGATATTCTAAAATAAGTCAATAAGGAGTGAAATAATGAAAAAGAAATATTTATTCTTAATAATATGTTTATTCTTATCTATAACTAAAGTAAATGCTTTAGGAATAGATTTAAGAAGTTCATCTTATAGTTTAACTAAAGGGAGTAGTGCTACAATATCTGTAACAGTATCTTCAAATAATCCTTTATTCTTTATTGAAGGATCATTAAGTTGTTCTGGTGCTGGAGTAAGTGGTGGAATAGACTTAAAGTATGATAATATGGATAATAATATCAAATCAAAGAGTTATAGCTATACAATTAAACCATCATCCGCTGGAACAGTAACATGTAGTACATCAGGAGTTAGATTAACTGACTCATCTAGTGATTCATGGCAAAATATTGGAAGTAAATCTATAACCATAAAAGTTAATGAACCACAAAAAGTAGTACCTAAAAATTATTCAAGTAATAATAATTTAACAAGCCTAGAAATAGAAGGATTTAAATTAGATAATGAATTTAAAAAAGATACTTTAGAATATACCGTATCAGTACCAAATGATACTAAAAAAATAAAAATAAATGCTACTAAAGAAGATAATAAAGCATCTATTTCTGGTACTGGAGAATTTGATGTTAATGAAGGAGAAAATGAATTTTCAATTAAAGTAACAGCAGAAAATGGTAATGAAAAAGTATATAAAATAAAAGTAACAGTATTAGAATTAGATCCTATTACTGTTACTATAGATGGAAAAGAATACTTACTAGTAAGAAAAACTGGATTAATAGATCCACCAAGTGAAAGTTATGAAGAAACTAAAATTACTATTTCTGATAATGAAATACCAGCATATTATAGTAAAACAACCAAATATACTTTAGTAGCCTTAAAAGATAGTGAAGGTAAAATTAATTATTACATATATGATAATGGTAAATATACTTTATATAAGGAATATAATTTTAATAATACATATTTATATCCATTAGATAAAGATATAAAAGGTGATTATAAGAAAGCAACTTTTACATATCATGAAGATAAAATAAATGCTTATAAATTAAGTCCTAAAGAAGGATTATTATTTAAAAATACTTATGCATATGATGGAAAAAATAATTATTATTTATTCTATGCTATTAATACTTTAACTGGTGAAGAAAATTTATATCAGTATGATAAAGATGAAAATACTATTCAAAAATATAATGAAGAAGAAATAAATTATTATAAAAATATGGCTAATAATTATAAACTATATTTATTTATAGTATCAGGAGTATTAGCTTTAACTCTAATAGTATTTATAATAGTATTAGTAAAAAAAATGAATACAAATAACAAAAAAAAGATTACTCCAGAAATGGAATAATCTTTTTTTATTTTATTAAATTACCTAAAATACCATAAGATACTATACTCATAATAACGCTAGCCATAAGTATTCCTAAAATAATATATGGTACAGATTTTTTTCTGTTCATACCTAAGAGTACTACTAACATAGATCCAGTCCACATTCCTGTACCAGGAAGCGGTATACCCACAAAAAGTAATATTCCTAAGTAACCATATTTTTCTAAAGTATCTTTTTTAGATAAAGTTTTCTTTTTAATCCAATCTACCAGTTTTTTAGTAACTTTCCATTTACTTAATAAATCAAATATATAATTTAAAAATAATAAGATAAATGGAGTAGGAAGTATATTTCCAATTAAACATATAATTAATGCCCTTAAAAAAGGTACTTTTAATATGCTAGCTGCTATTAATCCTCCTCTTAATTCTAATATAGGCATCATTGATATTATAAATATCAACACATCTTTATTCAAAAAAGAAAATATTTTAATAAAAAAATTAGCTAAACCTTCTGCCATTTTTATCACATCCTAGATATAATTATAAATTACACTTAATTATTAGTCAAATATTTCTTTTTGTTAAAAAAGATGTTATAATTAATATAATTATGTAGGAGGAATTATGATTAGAAATATTATATTAGGAATAGTACAAGGAATAGGAGAATTTTTACCAATATCATCATCTGCTCATTTAATATTAGTTCCATATTTATTAGGCTGGAAAGAGTCATCAATGGCTTTTGATATAGCACTTCACTTTGGAACACTTTTAGCAGTATTAGCAATATTCTTTAAAGATTGGTGGATATTATTTGTAGGAATGGTAAAAAGTTTATTCAAAAAGGCCAATATTAAAGAAAGAAAAAATGGTAAAATGTTTTGGTATTTAGTAGTAGCTACCATACCAGGAGCAGTCTTAGGATTTTTACTAGATGATATGGTAGAAAATGTTTTTAGAAAAAAAATATGGTTAATAGCAGGTGCTCTTGCTATTATGGGAATACTTATATTCTTAGGAGATAAGTGGGCAAGTCATCATTATAAAAAAGAAACTGATTTTGATAGAATTACTTTAAAACAAGCTTTTCTAGTAGGACTTTCTCAAGCCCTAGCTATTATTCCTGGATTTTCAAGAAGTGGAACAACTATATTAACAGGAAGACTATTAGGAATATCCAAAGAAGCAATTACTAAATTTACTTTTCTATTATCGGTTCCTATTATTGCCGGAGCTGCAGTATTAAAGATAACTGATTTAGAAATGACTAAAGAAGTAATAGTGGGAGTCCTAACATCTTTTGTTGTAGGAGTCCTAACTATTAAATTCTTACTTGCTTACATTAAAAAACATGATTTTAGTATCTTTGCTATCTATAGAGTAGTATTTGCTATTATCATTTTAGTTAAATATTTTATATTTTAAAGACTTTTAGTCTTTTTTTCTTTACTTTTTTATGCTATAATCATCTATGTCAATGCCCCATGGCCAAGCGGTAAGGCAATGGACTCTGACTCCATGATCGCTAGTTCGAATCTAGCTGGGGCAACCAATTTTTATATAAGTTAACTAAATTTCACATTTAGTCTAATTTAGTTAAATATATTGACACAGAAAGAAAGCCATAGTAAAATACTACTACATTATGAATTTTGCTTTAGAAATTGTAATTTTATGATATTTATGTTATGATTAAATTGTCTTAGGACATAATATTATATTATGACAGTTTTTGCCAAGAATAATGTTATTATTTAAAAGAACAAACAAAGGGTGTAAATTTCTTCTTGCACTAACGCCTTATATAAGGTCTGAGTAGGATTTATCCGAAAGAATACATGTAGGACTGGGAGACTACTGTTTGTTCAAAAGCCCATAACAACAGTTATGGGCTTAAATTTTTGCTAGAAACTGTGGTGATGTGATGGGGAACAAGAAAAGTAAAATAGTAGGTATAATATCAGATGATGTTGTTTATAGGTATCATTTATATGAATATAGAAATCAAGTAATAGTACAATCATTAAACCTTTATATTCATGTAGCTAAACATGCTAAAGAATTTAAAAACATAGAAAGTTATAATAATACTTTAAATAATATACCTGACATTATCAAAAATCCACTATTTGTTTA
>CAZZAK010000102.1:0-285 GCA_964652515.1 uncultured Clostridium sp.
AAAAGCAATCTTATGATTGCTTTTTTTGTCTTTAAAATGGTATAATTTTTTTGGATGTGATTATATGATAATGAAATTAAATATTAATGATAGGGCAGCTTTAGCTATTAAGAATAATACTAAGAGAGTAGAAATAAGAGCAAATAAGGAAAATAGTGAGCATGATTATAGTAAACTAAAGAAAGACGATATTATAGAGTTTACTAGTTCTAATTTAGGATTATTTTATGTTAGAGTAAAAGAAGTACGCTTCATACAGCTGCGGGTCGATGCCGGTCAGGGTGG
>CAZZAK010000102.1:295-3461 GCA_964652515.1 uncultured Clostridium sp.
TAAACGATTTATCTATTTGGATTATTTTCTGTTTGAGTTCACGATGTACATCATTCTAATTCTTTAGAGGAATTATTTACTCTAGAGGGGACTAAATATACTGTATCTTCTACTGATGATTATGATGAAGCAATTAGAAATGTAAACAAAATAGATGGATATCAAGAGGCTATTAAAAAGTCTGGTGTTTATGCTATACATATAGAATATTTATATAGTGAAAATACAGTTTGGGATGAATTATATGAAAGAGCTAGAGATGTTAGAAATTCTAGAGAAGTATCAGGTATGATTAATGCTGGCTCTGTCGGAGCCTCTATTCTTACAAAGGGGCATAATATTTATACTGGTGTATGTATTGATACCGCGTCTTCTTTAGGTATGTGTGCTGAGAGGAATGCTCTTGCTAATATGATTACTAATGGAGAAAATGAAATAGTGAAATTAGTATGTGTAGATTCTAAAGGAGAAATTTGTTTTCCATGTGGAGCATGTAGAGAATATTTAATGCAACTAGATAAAAATAGTAGGAATATAGAAATACTTAAAGATATATCTAATAAAGAGATAGTCAAGTTAGAAGAACTTATACCTGATTGGTGGGGTTATGATAGAGTTTAGAGAGTTAAATGATAGTAAAGAAGATTATTTAAAACTATATAATTGGTGTCAAAATAAAGATGTGTATGAATGGTTTGAACAAAGAAAATTATCTTATGACGAGATAGTTAATAAATATAAAAAGAAGTTAATTGATAAAATAGAAGATTTATATATAGTTATGTTAGATAATAATGACATAGGATTAGTTCAAGTATATAAATTTAATAATGATATAAATATTAATTTAGATAAGTATAAGAATATTTATGAATATGATATTTTTATTGGGGATTCTGATTATTTAAATAAGGGAATAGGTAAGAAAATTGTTTCTAAGACGAATGATTATATATATAGTAAATATGATGCTGATGCTATAATACTTAGACCATTTGAGAGAAATATTAGAGCTATTAAATGTTATCAAAAATCTAGTTTTGAAATAATATATAAATACATGAGTGAAGATACTTTAGGTAATAAGGAAACTATTATATTAATGATTAATACGAGAATAAAACAATAATTAAAGACATATTTTTAATTAGGTGATCTAATGAAAAAAATATGTCTTTTATTTATACTTTTATTTATGCCTATAATTGTTTATGCAGAAGACTTAAATCTAGCAGAGAATGCCAAGAGTGCTATTATGGTTGAAGCTTCTACTGGGGAAATATTATATAGTAAGAATCCTAATGAAAAACTAGCGCCTGCTTCAATGACTAAGATTATGAGTTTAATACTTATTATGGAAAATATTGAGTCTGGTAATATTAAATGGGATGATACAGTAGTAGCATCAGAAAATGCTTCTTCGATGGGAGGTAGTCAAATATTTTTAAAAACTGGTGAAGTAATGAAAGTAGAAGATCTTGTTAAAGCTATATGCGTAGCGTCCGCTAATGATGCGGTAGTAGCTATGGCTGAGAAAATTGCTGGTACAGAAGATGCTTTTGTTAAGATGATGAATGATAAAGCTAGGTCTCTTGGAGCAAAGAACACTAATTTTAAAAATTCTACAGGATTAGATATAGAAGGTCATTATTCTACTGCTTATGATATGGCTATTATGGCTAGAGAATTAATCCGTCATCAGAAAATATTAGAATTTTCTAGTATTTATGAAGATTATTTAAGAAAAGGTACTCCTAATAGTTTTTGGCTAGTTAACACTAATAAATTAGTAAGATACTATGATTATATTGATGGACTTAAGACAGGATTTACTGATGATGCAGGATATTGTTTAACAGCTACTGGAAAGAAAAATGGTATGAGATTAATAACGGTAGTTATGCGTGAAGATAATACTAATAATAGAACAAAAGATACTATTGCAATGATGGATTATGGTTTTAATATGTATAGCATAAATAATATAGTTAGTAAAGATAAAGTAATTGGTAATATTAATGTTAATTTAGGTGTTAAGGAAAAAGTTGATGTTATTCCTATTTCTGATGTTAATATTGTTAATAATAAACAAGTGGAAAGTAAAAAGTATACTTATGATATAAAATATAATAATGTTAATGCTCCGGTTAAAATTGGTGATATGGTTGGTAAGTTAGATATATATCAGGATGATAAGTATTTAAGGAGTGTAGATATAACTGTAAAAGAAGATATTAAGAAAGCAAATATATTATTAATATTTATTAGAAACTTACGAGATGTTTTAGTGGGAAAGATATAGAAAAAATAGTATCTTTCTTTTTAGATATTATGGTATACTTATTAAGTAAGGAGAATTAGTATGAAAGGTAATAGGGAAAAGAATATAGTTAAAACAAGTATAATTAGTATATTAGCTAATATCATGTTATCTATATTTAAGGCAATGGTAGGTTATTTTTCTCATTCTATAGCTATTATTAATGATGCCATTAATAATTTTAGTGATGCATTATCTAGTATTATTACAATAATAGGTACTAAATTAGCAAATAGAAATGCAGATAGGGAACATCCATATGGACATGGTAGAATAGAATATATGACTTCTTTAGTAGTATCAGTAATTGTTTTATATGCTGGTGTTACAGCTTTAATTGAATCTGTTAAGAAAATTATACATCCAGAGAATGTTAATTATAGTATATATACGATAATAGTTATTGTTATGGCTATTATTGTTAAATTTATATTAGGAATATATGTTAAAAATAGAGGTAAGAAATTTAATTCTGATTCTTTAGTAGCTAGTGGAGCTGATGCTTTTAATGATGCTATTTTATCTGTTTCTGTTTTAATATCTATAGTTATTTTTCTATTATTTAAAATAAATATTGAGGCTTATGTTGGTATTCTTTTATCTATTATAATTATTAAATCTGGTATAGAACTTATTAAAACTTCTATAGATAATATGCTTGGCGTGAGGATAGAGAGTAGTTTATCTAGAAATATAAAAAAAGAAATATTAAAAGAAAAAGATGTTAAAGGTGTTTTTGATTTAATACTTCATGATATTGGACCTGATAAATATTTGGGTAGTGTTCATATTGAAGTACCTGATTATTTGACGGTAGCAGATGTTGATAAATTATCTAGAAGGATT
>CAZZAK010000103.1:0-3448 GCA_964652515.1 uncultured Clostridium sp.
CCAGTACCATCTTCCATAGTTACATATTCATCACATGTAACAAAGAAACCTTTTTTATCTACTTCTAAACTAGGAATTAATTGTTCATATTCCATATATTCTAAATCTTTACCTTTGTATTCAGAAAGTACTTTATAATCATCTCCTAAAACTTTAGAAGCTAAAGCCTTAGCTAAAATAAATTTATATCCCATACTTTCTACCTTAACATAATCCTCTTTTGGATTAACACAAAGTGCCACATTACTAATTAATGTCCAAGGAGTAGTAGTCCATACTAAGAAATAAACATCTTCATCTTTCTTTTTAAATGGAACTATAACAGTTTCTACAGTAATTTCTTCATAACCTTGTGCTACTTCATGACTAGAAAGTCCTGTACCACATCTTGTACAAAATGGTAATATTTTATGTCCTTCATAGAATAATCCCTCATCGAAAAATTTTTTAAGTATCCACCACTCAGTTTCAATATAGTCATTATCATAAGTAATATATCTATTCTTAAGATCAATAAATTGACCCATTTCATTAGTTAAGTTAGCAAATGCTTCTTCATTTTTCCAAACAGCTTCACGACATTTTTGATTAAATTCTTTAATTCCATATTTTTCAATATCATTCTTATCCGTAAAACCTAATTGTTTTTCTACCTGTACTTCTACTGGAAGTCCATGAGTATCCCAACCTACTTTTCTAAGTACTTTATACCCTTTCATTGTCTTATACTTACAAAAAGCATCTTTAATAAATTTACCAACCATGTGATGCAACCCTGGCATACCGTTAGCAGTAGCAGGTCCATCATAGAATACAAAGTTTTCTTTCCCTTCTCTATTTTGAATAGTCTTATTCAAAATATCCTCATCAAGCCATTTTTTAAGTATTTTCTTTTCTACTTCACTTGTATTACCTTTTTCTAATTCTTTAAACATAATTTCCTCCCATAAAAAAATCCTTATATATTATTACATATAAGGACGAAATATTCCGCGGTACCACCTTAATTCACTAAAAAGTGCGCTTAATTCTTGATAACGGTATTCCCGATCTTTACTTATCCTAAAGATGCATCAGAAGTGATCTATATATTAGGTATCCTATAACTTTCCACCAACCAGTTACTCTCTATTTTCTATCTAATATACCGTCTTCCTCATTTGCTTTAAAACAATAATAATTATATATAAATAAACCATATTTGTCAATACTAGTTTTATATTTATTAATAATACTAAAATTGACAATTAAAATTACTCATGTTATTATATAAGCGAGGTGAAAATAGTGGGAAAAGTAATATATTCAAAAAATGAAATTACATTTAAAACTCATGAGATAACAGGTGAAGATAGAAAACTATACTACTATCTAAACATATATTATAATGACATATTGATTAAATCAGAATGTATTGATAAAGAACTAACTAATGAACTAGAACAAAACAATGCCCAAATTTCGTCAGCGAGTTTTTTAGATGGTACATATAAAACATTAATATATGGGATGGTAAGAACAAAATCTAGTATAGTGGATTATACTTTGGGAATAATAAACTTTTATCAATATAATGGTAAAAACTATATATTAGATAGTAGCACAAGTAACTCTAAAACTGATTTAGTAGAACGCGCTATAAAAAATCATCAAAATGAAGAAAGAAAATATATACCTCTTAATTGGGTATTTCCAAACATTGACAGATATTATCCAGAAATAGTAGAACACATGTTAGAAAATGATGAAATAAAATCATGTTATAAAACACTTAAAGAAGCACTATTAGGAGCACTACCAGTTGGAACTGAAGAAGAGAAAAAAGAAGATCTTTTCACTCAAATAGGAAACACTTCTGGATTTACACTAAATACTAACATACCATGCATTAGAGAGTTACGTATAGTAGCATATAGGGATCCAAAGGATTTACGTAATAGAAGCTTTGAACCTAATTATGAAAGAATACTCATGAATATAAAAACAACTGGGTATTACGGTCAATATATAGGTGTAGAATTTTCATTAAATAAAGAAATGACTATAGATGAAATAGTAGAAACAATATTATATACAATCTATAACGAAAGACATAAACTAAATTATTATATAAAACCAGATGAACTAGAAGATAAAAGTGAAAATGAACTATATCAAGAATACGAAAAAGAAATAACACCACACTATGAAAAAATGCTACTAAAACCCAACAATGATGATAATATAGCAAGAACTAAAGAAGTGCAACATTCTAGAAGATAAGATACAAAAAGCAAATAATTTGCTTTTTTAATTATTAATATTAAGGTAAATACTTTGTCACTGGCTAAAAGACACGCATCTAGTATAATCAACAATAAAAGATACTTAATAAGTTAGGTGGAGCCAAACTCCTTTATGAAGGGAGGCTGATAGTAATGTGTAAGAAAGATTTTTTAATCACTTCTCTTATTCTAATTATCTTTTTACTCATAGCCTTACTTTTTACTTTAGTAATATAGTGAACTATGTAAAAGAAAAGCACTCAATCATAGAAGATTAAGTGCACAACCATATAAATGGCAAGTGCTCAACATCCTATTGTTTAGCATTCCATTTTTATTTTATGTCAAGTTTTATATCTGATAATCGTCTTCTAAAGAGAATATAACATTTTCATTAATCCAATTCTTTCTTGGTTCAACTGCATCTCCCATTAAAACATTTACTCTCTTTTCTGCTAAAGCTACATCACTGATATTTACTTTGATTAAGCTTCTCTTTTCAGGATCCATCGTCGTATCACATAATTGATCAGCATTCATTTCACCAAGTCCTTTATATCTCTGTATCTTATAATTAGTCTTATCTTTAGTATATTCTTTTAATTCTTCGTTACTCCAAATATACTTCTCTTTATTACCAGATGATACTTTATATAATGGAGGCATTGCAATAAATAACCTACCATTTTCAATTAATGGTTTCATATATCTATAAAAGAAAGTTAAAAGTAAACATTGAATATGTGCACCATCATCATCAGCATCGGTCATAATAATTACTTTACCATAATTACAGTCATCTATATCAAAGTCATTACCATAACCCGCACCAATAGTATATATTAAAGTATTAATTTCTTCATTTTTGAATAATTCTTCTAACTTACATTTTTCTGTATTAAGTACTTTACCCCTTAAAGGAAGTATTGCTTGCGTTCTTCTATCACGTCCTTGTTTTGCAGAACCACCAGCTGAATCACCCTCCACAATAAATAATTCTTTTTCTAATTTATTTTTAGACTGTGCAGGAGTCAATTTACCAGAAAGTAATCTCTCTGTCTTTTTATTATCTTTTCCTTTTCTTGTCTCTTCTCTTGCTTTTCTAGCAGCTTCCCTAGCTTCTTTTCCTTTTAGTGCTTTAGATACTATTTCTCTAGCAATAGCTTTATTTTCTTCTAAAAAGA
>CAZZAK010000104.1:0-3444 GCA_964652515.1 uncultured Clostridium sp.
TGGCAATGGTTGATGAGATATTAACTGTTGCTCCAAGCATCATTATCCGGACAGGTCACCATTCTACCTCTAGGAGTTCTCTTTATATAACCATTTTGAAGTAAATATGGCTCATAAACATCTTCAATAGTACTAACTTCTTCTCCTATTGAAGACGCTAATGCCTCAATACCAACTGGACCTCCATTAAATTTTTCTATAATCGACATAAGTAAATTATAGTCTGTCTCATCAAGACCTTGTTTATCTACTTTTAATCTATCTAATGCTTTTTCTAAAACAGATACATCAATTGTATCTTTTTCTTCCACTAAAGCAAAATCTCTTACCCTTTTAAATAGTCTATTAACTATTCTAGGAGTGCCTCTACTTCTTTTAGCCAGTTCATAAGCAGCATCTTCACTAATAGGCATATCTAGTACTCTAGATGTTCTTTTAACTATTTGATATAATTCTTCTTCAGTATAATAATTTAATTTTGCAATAATACCAAATCTATCACGAAGTGGACTAGATAAGTCCCCTGCTCTTGTCGTAGCTCCTACCAAAGTAAAAGGTGGTAAATCTATTTTTATATTTCTACTAGCACCTTCTCCACCAATAACTATATCAATGTAATTATCTTCCATAGCAGGATATAATATTTCTTCAATATATCTTGGCATACGATGAATCTCATCTATAAATAACACATCATTAGGTTCCAACGTAGAAAGTATTGCTGCTAAATCTCCACTTTTTTCAATTGAAGGACCAGAAGCAGTTTTAATATTACTACCAAGTTCATTGGCTATAATATAAGCTAATGTTGTCTTTCCAAGACCAGGAGGACCATATAATAAAACATGATCCAAAGCTTCTCCCCTAATTAAAGCTGATTTTATAAATACTCTAATATTTTCTTTAACTTCCGTTTGACCTATATATTCATCTAACGTCTCTGGACGAATATTTTCTATTCTATCCTCTTCTTGAAATTCCGAAGATAATATTCTATCATCCATTACCATTCATCCCCTCTACCAAATCATATATTTCTTCCCACGATGTAACGTGTTTATATAATTTATCATTTTTATTATAATTAGTCTCAAATAAAAGCGCAGGAATACCCTTATCCAATACATTACCAACATGTTTTAAACTGTCATCTATAAATAAATCAATTTTTTCATCCAAAGCAGAAACCGATTTATCTTTAGCATTAATAACCAACTTAGTATATTTAATATTATGTTTTTCTAAATATTTTGCAGTCATTCCATATGGATCATAATTTTCATTAAATCCACGCGATGTTATAAATACTATTTCATTGCCTTCATCCATTAACTTATTAATATACTTATCAGCATCTTTCTTTAATGGAACATTCAAAATAACTTCTTTATTAATATCTTTTACTCTTCTAAAATAATCTTCCAAAGTTATCTCATTTTCTAAAGAATAATAATATGGCATTCTAGTTTTTAAAACATCAACTGGTATATTAAATTCCTTTTCATAGTATGGCAATAACATTGGCCATGATTCAGTAATAGTATCATCAACATCTACTCCTATACGCATAAAATCCTCCTTACTTAAGTAATAATTTTAATGCTTCCTTTATTTGATTTTCTATACTTAAATTATCATCTACTCTGTCTACCACTTTCTTAACATCAACATTTTTATAACCCAAAGAAAGTAAAGCCTCCATTAATTCCTCATTAGTATTTTTAGATTCATTATCCTTAGAACCAGTTAATTTACCTTTCAAATCAAGAATAATTTGTCTAGCAACTTTATCTCCAATTTTAGGGAATTTCTTTAAATATAAAATATTTTCTCTTTCTATAGCATCAAGTATTCCCTCTATTGAAGAACCAGCAAGTATTGGCAAAGCCATCTTAGGACCCAATCCCTTGACAGAAATTAATTTTAAAAATAAATTTAACTCTTCCTTACTTTTAAATCCATATAAAGAATGTTCATCCTCTCTAATACAAGTATAAGTATAAACAGTATAACTTTCATCAATTTTATAACTATATGGACTAGGCACATATATCAAATAGCCAATATCATGATTATCTAATATTATGTAATTACTTTCTATATCCTTAACAAATCCTTTTATATAACCATACATAATTATTTAATATCCCTCAAATCACTCTGTGTTAAATCTTTAAGTATACTCATATCTATAGTTTCTATTAAAGAATTATCTTTATTCATATTCTTAATAGCATCATTAATTAAAAATGACATTAATTCTGAATAAGAAATATTAACATCTTCCCATAAATGATGAGAAAAACATCCAGGAATATTATTAATTTCATCCACATATAACTTATTCTTTTTCTTATCATATAGAAAGTCTATTGTACATAAACCAGTATTATTAAGTAAATTAGTTGTTTTCTTAGCAAGTTCCATAATTTCATCCTTGAACTTATCACTAATATTAGCAGGATATTTTCTAACAATATTACCATTCTTATAATTATCCAATTTATATTTATCATCAAAACTACGATATTCTAAAGCAGTAGTAACTTCCTCAATTGAAGAAGTAAACAATCTATCATTTGTCTTTAATATAGAAACATTATACTCACAAAAATCAGATATTTTTTCTTCAATAATAATCTTTCTATCGTATTTAAAAGCTTCCAATATTTTAGTATCCAGTTCCTCTTCTCTATTAACAATTTGAATTCCAATACTAGAACCCAAAGTTGCAGGTTTAATAATTAAAGGATACTTTAATTTTTCTATTTTCTTAAACGTTATTTCTTTATTCTTATAATAATCATTATCAAAACACCAAGTATACTTTATTACCGGTATTTCATTATAATCAAGTAATTGCTTAGTAAAAACCTTATCTTGGCATATAACCGAAGAATACATATTATTAGACACAAAGGGAATACCAATAGTTCTTAAATATCCTTGTATAGTACCATCTTCAGTACCATTACCATGTACCATCGGAATAACCAAATGAAGCTCCGTATATTCTTTCTTAATTAAACCTGTAGTTTGTAATATAAATCTACCCTTCTTATTAATTAAATTAACTTTTGTAGCATACTTTTCAATTAAATTATAATTATTAAAACTATCTATGTATCTAAGTAAACCAGAAGCATACCAAGTCAAATCTTTAGATATATAAATAGGTATAACATCATACTTTTCTTTATCTATATGATCCATTGCCTGTAAAGCCGTAATAATGGATATTTCATGTTCTAAACTCTTTCCTCCAAAAATTACACCTATTTTTAGTTTCATCTAAACTACCTCCATAATAATTTTATCATACTAAAAACTTACAGTCAAACTTATTTACCCATAGTTAACTAACTATACAGTCAAAAACAAAAAGAATGATTATTGAAGTGAACCCCAAATAGTTCACAAAAATAAAAAAGTACTTTTTAAAAG
>CAZZAK010000105.1:0-3412 GCA_964652515.1 uncultured Clostridium sp.
ATAGTTTATATATACTCTTATTCCATTTTCTGTCTTAGACCCCATGTATAAGTAATCATAAAGATGAGATACATGGTATTTTAACTCATAAATTGAATACATTGATTCTTTATCAAATACTACATAGTTACCTTTTATTTTGTGTTCTACTAGTGGTACTAAATATGGACTAGATATTAATAATACTATTAGTGATGATATTAATAATGGTTTGATGTATTTTAATTTAAATACTTTCTTGTAATTAATTATAAATATTATTATTATTAATGTTGTTAAATATACGGATATTACTAAATGGGAATTTATCATACCTGTATATCCTATAACAAATAAGAGATAGAATTTTTTTGTATTCCCATTGAAAAGTTCATATAAAGCTGAAAATACTATTGGTATAAATATAAAAGTTAATGATTCTGCTAGAGCTCCTCTTACATATGTATTACATAGAAAATATATTGATGATATATATGTTATTCCGCCCAGGGTGGATATCATTTTATCTTTATATAGTTTATTAGCTAAATAAAATATGGATAAACTAGATAAAAAGGCAATTATTGATAGTGATAATGTTATAGACATTTCTTCTGGTGTTTTTAATATATATAGTATGTTGCCAATATAAGCAGTTAATAGATATGAAAAGCTTGGATAAAATATGAAGGTACCATATCCTAAGTTTCCTGCTACTCCGGTGCCAAATATTTTATATGAAAAGAAAGTAAACGTTTGAAGTTTATCTAAAAACATATTCATATTGGTTAAATGAAATGTTGTATCATGACCAATATAAAATTTATTTATCATTGGGGAATATAATACTAATGTAGCTAATAACAAGATTAATATATATTTTATATTTTGATTATTTTTATTCATGTTTTTCCTTTCTATTTATAAATTACATAAATATCTCCGAATTCTTTATAATTTATATAATTTTTTTTGTCTTTCGTTATATATAACGCGTTATCATTAATACGTCCTACTGTCCCTATCAAATATATTTTTTCATCGGTCTTAATAATATTTTTATTATATTCTAAGGCTCCTATATCATTATTCATATATATATAAATATATGGTTCATTGGTAATTCTTTGATCAATATAAATAGTTTTTTTATTAGAGTTCTTAGCATAATCTAGGGCATTTAGGTAGTTTGTAGCAACGCAATGTGCTGGTCCTTCGTGTTTATTATATTCAAAGTAATAGTACTGTAAGAATACTAAGTAATTACATAAATATATAATTACTATGTATTTTAAACACTTTTTATTATTACATATTGATAAAATACCTACAGTTACAAAGTATATTAATGGTAAAAACACGGCATTTGCTTTATTTATATTAGGATATTCTATTAAGAGCATACATGATATGACGCTTATAAACCAAATAATCATTATTATTTCAATGCTCATTTTTTTACTTCTGATATCTTTTATTGCTTTTTCTATACAATTGAATATTCCTAAGACAAAAAATGGTATTGATATATAGTATATGGTGCCAAAGTATGGTATTGAATTATATATAAGATTGTCACCTGAATAAACTCTATCAAAAGTTAATATAGCAAAAAATATTCTTATATTAGGTAAAATGTTTTTTAATGATATTTCACTACCTCTATATATTTGTAATTTTGGTATTGTTATTATAAAATGTATTTCTTTTATAATACCATTATTTACTAATATCATTAAAACTAGGGGAATAGCAAATATGAGTATCGGTATTCCTAAAATTATAATTTTTTTAATATTAATCTTATTTATGTATAGTAAATATATAATAGTTAGTAATAATAATAATGGTAATATTAAATATGATAAAGCATAGGTGTAGAGTGTTAATCCAAAGAATATTCCTGATATAAATAATAATTTATTATTATTTTTAATAATGGAATTTACAAATAATGATACTGATATTATCATAAAATTAACTAATAAGTTGCAGTCTAGTCCTATTCTTGATTGCATAATAAAATATGGAGTAATGGTTAGTAATAAGATAAATATAATTCTTTTTAGTTTGTCTTTTTCATTTTTTATTAAAAAGCATGCACTTATAAAAGATACGATTCTAAATATTATTGCTGGAATTCTCATGAGTATTAATTTATTTCCAAATATTTTTATTAATATAGCTTCTAAATATGCATACATAGCGCTTTGGCCTCCGCCAAAGTTTATTAAATATACTGGATATTTGTTTAGGTATCTATCATAACCATATTTGGCTAATAATTTAGCATCATAAAACATTCCAGCCTCATCGACATGAATACCATTTGGTACTTTACCTAATTTATATATTGATGTTATAACCATTAAAAAGAATAATAAAAATAATATTTTTCTGTAGTGTTTATCTATTATTTTATCATTTATTTTGTTGTTATCCTTTTTAATAAAAATTATTATGCAAATTGCGATTAATAATATTACATTTATTATTATATATTTCATTATCTTCACTCTTATCTTATAATATTATTTTATCATTAATAGTTAAGAAAAAAAAGAACTTATTGTTCTTTTTCAGTATTTATTTTACATAACTCTTGATATGTATATATAATACTATTTGTTATTTTAAATTCATTATCTTTATACATATAAGTTTCCAAACTATAAATCATATCGTCTTCTTTGTATTTATCATTCATGCAATCATATATATTCTTATTGGTAGTTTTTACATTAATAATATTATTTTTTTTATCTATATCAATACTTTTATTTAATAGTTCTAATATAAGATTTCCTTCTAGGTCTACTATTGCTAAATAGTCTCCATCATATTGACTTCCTGAATTAGTCTTTATCATTAATAAGTCATCATTATATAATTCAAAATATATTTTATAAAACATAGGATTATCTATATGATCATTAAAAAATGATGCTTTTACTTTATTATTATTGACTTTTAAGTTCATTGAATAGAAATCTTCTTTGTATTCTGTTATATCTGCTACAATATCAAAATTGTTCTTCTTGTAAATATACTCTGTGGTATTGCATTTTTTATCAGTACCTATTTGATTTAAATTAGTAACTTCTGATACACATTCTAATTCTTTATTATTCTTGTCTTTTAATTTTTCTGCTAAAAAGAAGACTGATACACATAATACAATAAAGAATAAAATAACTCCTATGACAACATAATTTTCTTTTTTATTCATACCATCACTTCCGATTTAATTATATATTTTTATATTATATTGGTCAATAAAACTAGTTAATTAAATAAAAAATAATATTTAATGTAAATAAATATTATTTTTCTAAGTATTCTCCTAATTTTCTACTTGCTAGAGTAGCACATGTTTTTCTTGATGGTTGCTTATATATATCATTATAGACATTTAATTCTTTTAATAAATCTT
>CAZZAK010000106.1:0-3411 GCA_964652515.1 uncultured Clostridium sp.
TAAACGTCCAGATACTAAAGTTTTAATACCTTTAGCTCCAGCTTTCATTGTATTTCTAATAGCTTTCTTTTGAGCAACTCTAAATGATACACGATTTTCAATTGCGTGAGCAATAGAGTCAGCAACTAACTTAGCTACTAGATCAGGATTCTTAATTTCTACAACAGAAATTTGAATATTTTCATCAACTAGTTTAGCTACATCTTTTTTAACTTTTTCTATTTCTGTACCACTTTGACCAATAATTAGTCCTGGACGAGATGCATTAATGAATACTTCAGTTCTTTTAGAATTTCTTTCAATAACAATACTAGAAACTCCAGCATTTTCGAACTTTTTAAATAAATATTTACGAATCTTATGATCGTTATTTAGATACTTAGAAAATTCTTTGTTAGAAGCATACCAATTAGATTCCCATCCTTTATTGATACCTACTCTAAGTCCTACTGGACTGACTTTTTGTCCCATTCCAGTTCCTCCTTTACTTATTTAGTTCACTTACAATAACTGTAATGTGACTTGTTTTATGATCTTTTCTTCCTACATGTCCTCTTGAATCCATCTTAGCTCTTTTAATAACCATTCCTTCATCAACGAAGCATGCTTTTACAAAAAGATTTTCTTCTTTTAAATTTAAATTATTTACTGCATTGCTAGTAGCAGACTTTAATACTTTTTCAATAACTCTAGCTGCTTTTTGAGGTTGATTATAAAGTATTGCATAAGCTTCACTTACTTTTTTACCTCTAATTAAATTAATTATTAATCTTGTCTTTCTTGGAGCTATTCTTATAGTCTTAGCTACTGCTTTAGCTTCTTTAGTATTTTCCATAATAGTCCTCCATTATTTCTCTTTGTTTGCGCCGTGTCCACCAAATTTACGAGTTAAAGCAAATTCTCCAAGTTTATGTCCTACCATATCTTCAGTTACATATACTGGAATAAAATCTTTTCCATTATGTACATTGAATGTATGTCCAATAAAATCAGGATAGATAGTAGAACGACGAGACCAAGTTTTTATAACTTCTTTTTTTCCTGTTTCATTAAGTTTTTGAACTTTTTTTAGTAACCTTTCAAATACATAAGGTCCTTTTTTAATACTTCTTGCCATTTATTATCCTTCCTTTCTTTATTTTCCATTACGACGAGTAACAATATATTTACTTGACGCCTTTTTATTCTTTCTTGTTTTATAACCAAGTGCTGGTTTACCCCAAGGAGTCATTGGTCCACTTCTACCGATTGGAGCACGTCCTTCACCACCACCATGTGGGTGATCATTAGGGTTCATAACAGAACCACGAACTGTAGGTCTTATTCCCTTATATCTAGTTCTACCAGCTTTACCTACTTTAACTAAGTTATAATCTTCGTTACCAATAGTACCTATTGATGCACGACATGTACCTAATATTTTTCTAGTTTCGCCACTAGATAATCTAACTAATACATATTTATCTTCTCTACCAAGAATTTGAGCACTTGCTCCAGCACTTCTAGCGATTTGTCCGCCTTTTCCTGGTTTCATTTCGATATTGTGAATTACAGTACCTACTGGAATATTCATAATTGGCATCGCATTACCAACTTTGATATCTACGTTTTCTCCTGATTCTACACATGCTCCAACAGTTAAATCTTTTGGTGCTAAGATGTATGCTTTTTCACCATCTTTATAAGCTATTAAAGCTATATTAGCACTTCTATTTGGATCGTACTCAATACTTTGTACAGTTGCAGGAATGTTATCTTTAATTCTTTTAAAATCAATTAAACGATATTTTCTTTTAACACCGCCACCACGATGTCTTACTGTTATTTTACCTTGATTGTTACGACCATCAGTCTTATTTTTCTTAACTACTAGACTTTTTTCAGGAGTTTTTTTAGTGATTTCTTCACTTGTTAAGACACTTCTTTGTCTTTGACCATTTGTATTTGGTTTATATACTCTAATTGCCATTATTTATCCTCCTATTCTAGTCAAAATTAATTGAATTTCCTTCTTGTAATTTAACAATTGCTCTTTTGTATTTATTAGTCATACCAGTATATTTTCCAACTCTTTTCTTTTTAGGATGAGAGTTAGCTGTTGTAATAGATACAACTTTAACATTGAATATACTTTCTATGGCTTTTTTTATTTGTGTTTTATTAGCTTTTGGATCTACTTTAAAAGCATATTTGTTTTCATTAGCTAATAATGCACTCTTTTCAGTAATAATTGGTGCATATATAATATCGTAATTCTTATTCACGAGTTAGCACCTCCTCTAATTTATTTAGCCCATCTGTAGTTAATACTAATTTATCAGCATTTAAAACATCATAAGTATTTACTTCATTTGGTAAAACTATTTTAATGTTTCCTAAGTTTCTAGCAGATAAGCATACATTATCAGTAAGTTCAGATACTATTAATAAGATTTTATAATCAGCAATCTTTAATGTATTCATAAGATTTATCATTTCTTTAGCCTTATTACTTTCAAAATTAATATTATTTAAAACGATAACTTCTTTTTCATTTGCTTTATAAATTAATGCACTTAATAGAGCTAATCTTCTTTCCTTCTTATTCATTTTCTTAGAATAATCTCTTGGTTTTGGTCCATGAGCTATTCCACCATGACGCCATTGAACAGCTCTGATACTACCTTGTCTAGCATTACCAGTACCTTTTTGTCTCCATGGTTTTCTTCCACCACCAGATACTTCACTTCTCGTTTTAGTAGAGTGTGTACCTTGTCTTTGTGATGCATTATATAAAACTACTGCATCATATATAACATTGTCATTAGGTTCAACATTCCATACGTTATCTTTTAATTTAATATCTTTAACTTTTTCGCCTTTAATATTTAATATATCTAACTTAGACATTATATCCTCCTTTATTCATCACAATATCTTGATGACTATTCTTCTTTTCCTTCTTGTGATGACTCTTCATTAGCAGTTTCTTCATTGTTAACTACTTCTTCAGTTACAGGTTCTTCAGTAGATTCTTCAACCACTTCTTCCATAACTGGTTCAATAATTTCTTCTTCTGATGTACTGTAGTCAACTAATTCTTCCACTTTATTTACTTTATCGGTATTTTTAACAGCAGACTTGATTATTACTAATGAATTTTTAGGTCCAGGAACATTTCCTTTAACTAAGATAACGTTATTTTCTAAATCTATATTAATAACTTCTAGATTTTGAATTGTGACTTTTTCATGTCCCATATGTCCAGGCATTTTCTTTCCTGGAATAACTCTCATCGGTAATAGTGTTCCTAATGACCCAACACCACGATGATATTGGCTACCGTGTCCCATTGGTCCACGTGATTGGTTCCAACGTTTAATAACACCTTGGAAACCTTTACCTTTAGAAGTGCCGGTTACATCAACCATT
>CAZZAK010000107.1:0-3411 GCA_964652515.1 uncultured Clostridium sp.
AAGGTAAAGTTGAATATAGAACTGATAGTTTTGGTAATATTCATGGTATTATCGGAAAATCAAGTTTTGATGAAAAAGCTTTAGAAGAAAACTTGAGTACTTTTGTTAATACAATTATTAAATTAAAACCTGCTACAGTTAAAGGTACTTATATTAAAAACATTGCTATATCATCTACTATGGGTCCTGGAATTAAATTAGATTTAAATTCATTTGACAAATAGTATGGTTTGATATATAATACAAATTGCAAAGAAAAATTATGCCAAAGACAGTAAGGACGTATGTTTAAAAATCTTACCGAGGAATAAAAATAAATTAAGTGTATTTTTGTCCCTCAGTAGAGGGACTTTTATTTATGGCATATAGAAAGGAAATGGAATATGGCTAACGCAAAGATTATTGAAAAGAAGGCAGAAGTAGTATCTGAAATAAAAGATAGAATTCAAAATGCTAAATCTTTAGTTCTATTCGATTATAGAGGATTATCTGTTGCTGAAGTTACTGAATTAAGAAAAAAGCTTAGGGAATCTGGTTCTGATTATAAAGTATATAAGAATACTTTAGCTAGAAGAGCTAGTGATGAACTAAATCTTGGATTATCTGAATATTTAGTTGGTCCTGGAGCTATATCTTTTGGCGGTGACGAATTATCTATTGTTAAAGTTTTAAGTGACTTTGCAAAAGAACATGACAAACTAATATTAAAAGCTGGTATTGTCGATGGTAAAGTTGCAACTAGTGATGACTTGAAGAAGTATGCGGCTATTCCATCAAGAGAAGGATTACTTACTATGGTAGCTTCATGCTTGATTGGAACAGTTAGAGACTTGTCTATATGTTTAGACTTATATTCAAAGGAAAAAAATAATTAATAGGGAGGAAATAAAAATGGCTAAATTAAATAAGGAAGATTTTATAAGTGCTTTAAAAGAAATGACTATTCTTGAAATTAAAGAATTAGTAGACGCTATGAAGGAGGAATTTGGTGTTGATCCATCTGCAGTTGCTGTAGCTGCTCCAGGAGCAGGTGCTGCTGCTGTTGAAGAAGGCCCATCAAAAGTTAATGTTGTATTAACTGCTGCTGGTGCTAACAAGATTGCTGTTATCAAAATCGTTAGAGATGTTACAGGTTTAGGATTAAAAGAAGCTAAAGACATCGCTGATAATGGTGGAAATGTTAAAGAAGGCGTTGATAAAGCTGAAGCTGATCAATTAAAAGCACAATTAGAAGAAGCTGGCGCTACTGTTGAATTGAAGTAGTTAGGTAAGAATCACATTTGTGGTTCTTTTTTTTGACTTTTAATAAATTATATGTTATTATATGTGACTTGTAAAACGAAAGCGGGGAAGATATAATGAAAGTTACATATGGTAAAATTATGGATTTATTAATGAAAAAATATGCTGTTATTCATGACAAAGAGAAGAATTATTTTGTAAATGATAATGATGAAATAATGGCTTCTTATGATAAAAATAGTATCTCTATGTATTTTAATAATATTTCAAGAGAGTGTATATTGAATCATCATGGAGTAGTAGTTGTTACTTTTGTGAGAGATTTTCAAGTTAATTCTGCTTTGGCAGATGTAATAATTGTTGAGGGATTATGTGGTGCATATAATGATACAAAAATTGTGGGTAATTATGCTTACTTAACTACTGTAAATACCGAATTGCGTTCTATTTATGGTCAAAATAGTGAGCAGAAATGGTTTGATAGCTTATCATATGAGAAACGAATAATGATTTTAAAGCAATTAAAGGGTGCTGATTTTAGTGGTGCAAATATAGACGGGGTTTTGTTATTTGATTCTGATTCAGAAACTAAATATGGAAGTTGTGGAAATATATCTGTTTCTTCTGGTCTTGCAGAAATTATCATTTGTGATGAAATAATATTGAAGAATGTAAAAATTAATGACCTTCCTGTTGGATTTATTGTTAATGTTATAAATGTAAAAGGTTATAATTTGAATTTTGATTTTGATGTGGTATATCAATTTTGGAGAGAAAGAAATGGTTGGAATTATACTATCGGTAGGGAAAATGTTTCTTCCCCTAATATAATTAAGTGGACAGAAAGAAGAAAAAATGGTACTGTTGATACTTCGTCAATAAATGTTTTAAAAGAACAAATCTTTGATCCTATATATAAGGGTGCATCTGTCTTGCTTGATTCACGTAAGTTTTTTGTTACTACTATTTTAGGTAAGATTTTTCCTCAATATCAGGTGAATGAAATGATGAAGGAATATGATTCAAAGGTACCACACGATAATATACTTCACTTGTATGATGATGCTTTATTTTTGGATGATGATCTTATTGCATTTGCATATGGTCATTGCGATTTAACTCATGTTGATAAGGAAAATGGTGTTGGAATTTTGACTGAAAGACGTAATCTTATTAATAATAGAAGATATTTTGTATATATAAATGATAATGAAGGTAATATTAAAAGAATAAGTAAACCTTGTGTTAAGTTGGAGACAGCTTTGCTTTCTGCTAGAGAATTATATAAATCTTTTCATGAACCTTATAGTAAAACTGATAATAAAGAAAATACAGATGGTTCCGAATATGTTGTTGTTAGTTCTGTTCGCCCAGATGGTATGTTACCAGTTAGACATATTAGAGGACGTCGTGGTAAATAACAAATTTTTTAGTTTGTTATTTTCTTTTTTACAAATAATTTACAAAAGTTTTAAATAAGCGTTGACTTTTGAATATTTAAGTGTTAACATTGTATATTGGTAACACGTCTTTTTAGGCGTACTTTAAAATAAAAATTTTGTATTGGGGTGATTAATTAATGGCTTATAAGTTAAAGCAAAGTGGCGATTATAGAAAAAGAAGAAACTTTTCTATGATTAAGAATGCATTAGAACTTGATAATCTATTGCAAATTCAAAAAGAATCATATCAGTGGTTTACGGAAGAAGGCGTTAAGGAAGTTTTAGAAGATTTTTCACCAGTTGAGAGTTTTTCTGGTAGTTTGTCATTACATTTTGGTGACTATGTATTTGATACTCCTAGATATTCTATTAAAGAGTGTAAGGATAGGCAAATTACATATGCTGCACCTTTAAAGGTTCAGACACGTTTATTTAATAACGAAACTGGGGAAGTTAAGGAACAAGAAATTTTCTTAGGTGATATGCCTTTAATGACTGATAGTGGTTCTTTTATCATTAATGGAGCTGAAAGGGTTGTTGTTTCACAATTAGTAAGATCACCAAGTGTTTACTTTTCAAAGGAAATTGATAAGAATGGTAAACCTGTTTTTGCATCTAAGATTATTCCTACTAGAGGTACTTGGTTAGAATTTGAAACTGATGCTAAAGATGTACTTTATGTTAGAATAGATAGAACTAGAAAGGTACCTTTAACTACATTAATTAG
>CAZZAK010000108.1:0-3368 GCA_964652515.1 uncultured Clostridium sp.
CCATTTAATATTTCATATTCATGTTCTTCTTTATGGGATATACGAGGTACTCCTAACTCATCTTCTCCATAACTAGTTCTATCATTGTACCAAATATTACTTGATACTATTTCATAACTTTCTTCATTTAGAAAAAATTTATTAAATGTATCTTTCGTATATGGTAACATTTCTTTATCTAATTCTGCTAAATCTACTAAAAAACAAGGTCCATAAAAAGTTTCTAATCCAATTTTTTGAAACATTAAATGATTATTAGTAGTATCAGAAAAACCAGTAAATATTTTTGGATGTTTTCTTACTGCTTCAATAAATTCTTTATCTTCCATTAAATATGGTATTGTTTTATAAGTATCATCTCCGCCAATGGAACAAATAATAGCTTTAATACTATCGTCTAGAAAGGCTTGTTTTAAATCACTAGCTCTTTCTTCTGGATGATTAAATAAATAATCCATATCTTTTAGTGAGTTTGGCATAATTACTGGTTCTAATCCAAACTCTTTTACTCTTTTTATTCCTAAATCTAATTCATGTTTGACAAAGGGCATACCTAATAATCCTCTTGACAATGAAATAATTGCAACTTTATCACCTTTATTTAATTTTTTTGGTTTAATCATAATTATCATCTCCTTTATAATAGTTAATTGCATTTTCTAATATTGTTTCACCATATTTAATTATTTTATCATAATCATATAATTCCATTAATATTCTATCTATCATAATGTATACCTCAATCAATTAAATTATAGCATTAATATAAATAAAAAGATAGGTGTTACCTATCTTTAAATACATAATCATAATAGTTTTCTTTAAGTATTAATTTACTTACTATGAATTTATTATCTACTTCTTTATTAATAATAGATATATAGTTATCACTAGTACTATTGAATGCTTCATATTCATTTTGAATATAATTATACTTACCTTGATCAGTAATCCAAGAATGATTACTAAACATAATTATACCTTCACTATCGGATAAGATATCTCTTCCTATTAATAGTCTAGAATCATAATCTATTCCAAATAGATTTAATACTGTTGGTAAGATATCTAAATTAGATGAATACTTATTGATATCTACTTTATTCATTCCTTTTTTATAGATAATTAAAGTATTTTTATATAAGTCAAAATAGTCATCTATAGAATAGTCTGAATTATTTTTAATATCTTTTGTTTTTAATCCATATGGATAGTGATCAGCAGTTAATACTATAACTGTATTATCTAATTTATTTTGTTTTTCTAAAGATTCTAGTAAGTATCCCATAGATTTATCTAATTCTATTTGAGTAGCCATATAAGCTTTAACTGCTTTAGAAGCTTCTAATGAGTCTACTAATTCTTTATTCTTATTAGCTATATGATTCTTATTAAAGTTATACTCTAAGTGTCCACTTATTGTCATATAGTAAGTCATGAATTTATCTTCATTAATATAATATTTTAAACTATCTTTAGCTACTTCTAAATCACTGGCTGGCCATGGATTACATGGTACATCTAGTCCATCTTCACATGCATGGAAAGTATATCCCAGATTAGGCATAACTTTATTTCTATTATAAAATTCAGTTCTTCCTCCATGGAAAGCAAAGGTACTATAATTCATATCTTTAAATATATTGCCTAAAGAATATGGATAATAATTATTATATGTTTGTGTCATAGAACATGTAGTTAATCCTGGTAATAGAGAATATAATGTTTGAAGTTCTCCATCTGATGTACTACAGTTATATATTGGTACATAATAATTATTAAAATTAAATCCTTCTTTAGTTAATTTATATAATGTTGGAGTCAATTCTTCATCTATTGCCATTGGATAAAAACTTTCTGCTACTATGAAGATTAAATTCATATTTTTAAATATTCCTGTATATTCATTCTTTTTACTAGGAATACTATTTTTAATATAATCATTTATAGTATTAATATTTTTATTAGTACTATCTTTTAATTCTAAACTTGTAATATTATATTCTATATTAGAATACTCATCTTTATTAGTATCATATTTATTTAACTTCTCTTCAAATGGAAATATAGTTTTAATAATATCTAACTTTAATCCATTCATAAATCCTATTTTATCAGTAGTTAATGTTATATTATTAGTATCTAGATATAATCTTTTAATATCACTGTTAGTTAATACTATAGATAGTTCTAGTATAAATGCTAATAATACTATATATAATAATTTAATAAAATTGTTTTTAGTTAATTTAGTTAGTTCTATTTTCTTACTAAAAATAAATATTAATACAATAGGAATTAACATTATCATAAAATAATGAATATTATTAACTATTGTTCTTATAATAGCATCATAAAATTCTGCTACTTGCCCAGTATAACCTAATCCACTAATACCTATTATTCCATCATAGAATTTATAATAAACTAATTCTGTTAAATATAAAATAGTTATTATTATATATACTATTTTAAATACTAATTTATTATTCTTTTCACTAGATAATTTAAATATAATGGTTAATATACTAGATACCATTATATTAAATAATAGAATATATAAAGAATTAATAGATAATAAATTATTAAAAGTTGCTAATTTCAAAGTAAATTCTAAATAACTGATAATAAGAAAATTTATTATAAATAATTTAGAAATATTATTTTGAATTTTCATTTTATCACCTACTATAAATTATTTTTATTTTCATCTTTTTCATAATATTCTATGATAGTACCGTTAGATATTTTCACTATTGTATTAGGTACTACTTTTAAGTCATCTAATGTCTTTGCATTTTTATTAGATGTTTCACTAACATAATTAGAATTCATCGCAGAAGCTGTATTTACTCTATATACTTTAGAATCTGATAATTTTGATGATACAATATTTGCTATATCAGAGTCTTCATCTTTAAATGAATAGAAATATACATAATATTCTTCTTCAGATTGATTAAATGCTGATTTAGCTAATATAGAATTTTTAACAACATCTGTTTCCGTAGTATCTTCTTTCTTATCAAACCAATCTAATTCTTTAGTTAAGAATAATGCTGATAATAAATATACTACTCCTAAAGATAATAATACTATAATAGATAATTTTATAATATTAGAAGTCTTATATTCTTCCACTACCTCTTCATTCTTTAAACTTTTCCCTTCTCTTTTTGCTTGTTTTCTTCTTAATTCTCTTCCCATTTAAATCACCTAGTTCTTATTATATAACAAATTATGGAAAAATAAAAGACCTAGAATATTCTAGATCAAATCTTAATATATTATTTTTGATTAATTAGATATTTTAGTTAAATCTTCTTCTTCCAATTCTTTTATTGATTTTTTTGGTGTTGGTAAATCTT
>CAZZAK010000109.1:0-3309 GCA_964652515.1 uncultured Clostridium sp.
ATATCCTTTCCATTTTATCACCTCTTTTTTATTTGGTCTTGACTATCCGTTCTCACCATGTCAATTCCTAAACAAATTTTACTTAAAAACATTCTATTTTAACTATTTTTTATCTATTTTAGCATTTTTTTATTTAAAACATGCAAGATCTATTTTTCAATTTTTCCTTATTTTGTAATGATTTAGGAGTGGTCTTGACTAAATTGTTATCAACCAGTTTATGTTTGTTTTATTTTCATTCATTTGGATCAACTCCTTTAAATATTATACTATTGAAAAACAGGATTTTAGTCCTGTATATATCGCAGATTAAAAATATTGTGATACATGTTGATTATTGGATTTAAATACAGGATTATTTACGACATATTAAAATAACTGAACGTTTTGCTTTTTCCAACAATGAAAAATCCTTTAATGATTCATCAAATAGTCTTTCTATTTTAACAAGCCTATTATGCGTAGATGATTCATGAAGAACAATTGCAACATCTTCATCATTTACATAATAATCTTCCTTTAAATAATATGGGTCAAAAATGTATGCAAAATTCTCATCTATCTTTGTAATTAAAACATAGTGTTCAGTATCCTGCCAACACCTTGCTACAACAACACCTTTATTATTTAGTGCATCTTTTATTTCCTCAAGAGTAACACCTTCACCATATAATATTTTACAATTAATATCAAATTGATTTTTTTCATTAGCATATTTCATAAAGTATTTTGCTAATAGTTCTGCATGTTCTCTTGATGTTCCGCCAGTTCCTTCTATTCCATCCTTACCTTCAACATCTAATGTAAATTTGTAAATTGCTTTTAATAATTTGACTGGAATATCTTCTCTATGATATAAATACGCTAATGCATTAACAAATGATGTTGTTCCACAATCATATTCAGTATTTTGATATCTTAATGGTACTTTCATAATATCAACTCCCACATCTATTATATCATAGTTTTCTAAAATTTTTTGTTCGTAATACTATTGATAGTGTAAAATATTTTGTGGTAGACATAATAAAAGGAGCTCCAAAAAAATTGTCGGCATATTACAGGACAACCAATTTATATTAGTTTTATTTTCATTCATTTGGATTACCTTCTTTAATTTTACATCTTTTCTTCTACTATTTTACCATCAATAGACGATATTCTATATGCATTTTTAGTATCATTACTTTTAATAACATTTATATCATCGTCAATAAATTCTAATGCTACTTGATTATCAATTGCGTAACCTATAATATTTTTTTCTTTTACTACATCATATAATTTATTTTTAGATATTTCATCTTTTTGATCATAATGTACACAATTAATAGCGTTAATTACATTCATGCCTTCGACTAAATCATAATTACAATTAAACCAACAATAACTACCAGCAGAAAGTCCAGAACAAACAATTCCAGAATTATATGCTTTGATTAGTAGTTTATCAATTCCTGTACTTCTTAATTTTTCTACAAGATATTTTGTATTTCCACCACCTATATAAATAATATCAGTATTTAATATATCATGTTCTAATTCACTAAATGTTTTATTTATATCTAAATGTGCAACTATGCAACCTAGTTCTTCATAAACTTTTTTAATTCCCTCAAAATATTCTTCAGGATGAGATGAAGCAATACTAATGAATAAGAATCTTGGATGTTCTTTATTTGACAGTTTAACTATTTCTTGATCTATCTTTTTAGTTTCATATGGAAGTAAAATACCATTCTTATATCTTGGAATTTCACCACCACCAATACATACTAATTTTTTCATGTTTTCACCTCTATTTATAATGTGTCGGCATATTACAAGCCAGTACCCTAATTCCTCTCAAAGATAAACAATTTTTAATCTATTTTTTCAATTTTTTTGTTTGTTTATAACCAAATTATTCATATAAGCGACAATTACATTTTTCTTCTAAAATTGTATCTAACTTCGATTAGATTTACCATGAATTTTTTCTGCTTCTTTAATGTTCATTTGTAACCATTTATTATAATAAAATAATAAAAGTAATTTTCTATTTTATTATTTATGCCTACTTTTTTGGATAAAATCATCTAATTTTTGATTATATTCTTGTATTGCTAATCTTGATTCTTCATTACTTGGGCAAAAATAAAACTCTAATTGACTTCCTTTTGTATTATAAACTTCTATGCCATGAAAATCAGGATTGAAAGGGTCACATCTTTTAACGTAATATTTTGAAATACCAATATTCTCACTATCAGCATATTTTTCAATAAAAGTATTTAGAAGTTTTTTGAAAAAAACACCCTCGTCTTGTAATTTGATTCCTAAATTAATATGTCTTTCAAATGTTTTATTTTTTAATGCAATCTCTAATGTTTTATATTTTACTTCATCTATTTCTACTGTATCAATACTAATTTTACCATGAATTATATCACTATCAGATAAAAATTGTTCAATATATTCTATTATTAAATTAACTCCATTTTCTATCATAATATCACCTCTATTTTCATTTGGTCTTGACTAAATTGTTCTCAACCAATTGATATTGCTCTTTTGAAACACCTTTTCATTATCTTGATTATTCATTAGAAATCACTTTCTTTTTATCTCCTAATAATTTTTCGTCTATATATTCATAATTTAATGAAGTTTTATTACTTATAACTGTTCTACCTAAGTTTTTTTCTATATTATCACGAGCTGCTTTAGCAGCACTACCACCCATTTTAGCTATTTTTCTATTTTGTTCTAATCCAAAAGGTTTATGTTCTTTAGCAAGTTCTCTTGTTGCTATTTCACCTAAATCAGTTAATGCTACTTCTATATCAGTCATATTATCTCTTAGAGATTCTTTTCTAAGACCTTTATATGTTTTATATTCACTTGCTTTCATTCCAGACCAAGATTTATATATTTCATTAGTTAAAATTCCATACTCATAATTTTTTGTAATTCCAGATTCTTTCCAAACATCAGTTAATTTAAATCTATCAACTATTCCAGTTAGTCTTGATTTAATCCATTTATCATCATAACCTCTTTTACGATAATACTCTACTGCCCTATTAACAGCTATCTCTGGGTCAAATACTTCATCAATTCTTTCTCTACCTAAAGAAGCTAACCACATCTTAAATGGTTCTGCTTTACTGGAGGGAACAGATTCTATTAATCTAAAAGTGCCTTCCGTATCAAGTGTATCTGTTTCTCTCATTTTTCCATCTTTTGCTTTTAATTTCAACTGCACGATTTTTTCGTGCACTTCACTTCCTTCTGCAACTAGTCTACGTTTTAAATCACTCAAGTAGT
>CAZZAK010000110.1:0-3160 GCA_964652515.1 uncultured Clostridium sp.
TCCTGGGCTGCAGCGCGGCCTATCGCGGCGAGGACAATCTGGCGCTGCGCGCCTAGGCAATTATCCTTTAGTTGGAAGGAGGAAATTAATATGATACAACAAGAAACTCGTTTAAAAGTTGCTGATAACTGTGGAGCTCGTGAATTATTAGTTATTAGAGTTCTTGGTGGAAGTAAAGTTAAAACAGGTAATATCGGTGACATCGTTGTTGGAACCGTAAAAAAAGCTACTCCTAATGGTAATATTAAAAAAGGTAAAGTTGTAAAAGCCGTAATTGTTAGGAGTAAATTCGGAGTAAGAAGAGATGACGGAAGTTATATTAAATTTGATGATAATGCTTGCATTATAATTAAAGATGATAAGACTCCTGTTGGAACTCGTGTTTTGGGTCCAGTAGCACGTGAATTAAGAGAAAAAGGATTTACAAAGATCGTATCCTTAGCTAAAGAAGTGCTATAAGCCTATTAAAAGGAGGATAACATGAAACTAAAGAAAGGCGATAAAGTTGTAGTAATCGCTGGAAGTAATAAAGGTAAAGAAGGAAAAATTACTAAAGTATTAGAAGATAAAGTTATCGTTGAAGGTGTACACATGGTAAAAAAACACCTTAAACCAAAAAACAATAATGGAACAGGTGAAATAGTAACAGTTGAAGCACCTATCCATGCTTCTAATGTTATGATAATTGATCCAAAAACAAAAAAACCAACTAAAATCAAAAAAGAAATTGATAAGAATGGTAAAAAAGTTAGAATTTCAAAGAAATCTAATGAAAAGATTGACTAATTTGGAAGGAGGGCGTGAAAATGAACCGCCTAGAAGAAAAGTATAAGAAAGAAGTTGTTCCAAGTTTAACTGGAAAATATAATTATAAAACAATTATGTTAGTTCCTAGAATCGAAAAAATAGTAGTTAATATGGGTGTTGGAGACGCTCTTGCTAACTCTAAAAACTTAGAAGCTGCTGTAAATGATTTAGCTAAAATTACAGGTTTAAAACCAGTAGAAACTAAAGCTAAAAAATCAATAGCTGCTTTCAAAGTAAGAGAAGGACATAAAATCGGATGTAAAGTTACATTAAGAGGAGAAAGAATGTATGAATTCTTAGATAAATTAATATCTATTGGACTTCCTCGTGTGCGTGACTTCCGTGGATTATCTACTAAAAGTTTTGATGGAAGAGGAAACTATACTATTGGTATAAAAGAACAATTAATATTTCCAGAAATTAATTTTGATGAAGTAGAAAAAGTTAGAGGTATGGATATAGTAGTAGTTACTACTGCTAAAACTGATGCTGAAGCTTTAGATTTATTAAAAGAACTTGGAGTTCCTTTTAGGAAATAAGGGAGGAAACAATGGCAAAGAAATCAATGATTGTTAAATCACAAAGAAAACCAAAGTTTAAAGTTAGAGAATATACACGTTGTCAAATATGTGGTCGTCCACATGCAGTTATGAAAAAATTTGGCATTTGTCGTATTTGTTTTAGAGAATTAGCACACAAAGGACAAATACCAGGCGTTAAGAAATCAAGTTGGTAAGACTTGAATAATAAGAAGGAGGGAATCAGATGACAGATCCAATTGCAGACATGCTTACAAGAATTCGTAATGCAAATCAAATGCATAATAAAGAAGTTTCTATGCCTACTTCAAAAATGAAAGTAGAAATAGCTAAAATCTTAAATGAAGAAGGATTTATTGAAGGATTCGAAGTTAAAGAAAATACATTAACATTAACTTTAAAATATGCTGAAAACAAAGAAAGAGTAATTACTGGACTTAAGAGAATTTCTAAACCAGGTTTAAGAGTATATGCTGAAGCAAAAGAAATACCTAAAGTATTAAATGGTTTAGGAATTGCTATTATCTCTACACCAAAAGGAGTTATGACAGATAAAATGGCTCGTAAAAACAACGTTGGTGGAGAAGTAATTGCTTATATTTGGTAATAGGAGGAAACTATGAGTCGTATTGGAAAAAGAGTTTTAACTATACCAGCTAATGTTAATGTTAATATTGAAGGCAATACTGTTACAGTAAAAGGACCTAAAGGAGAACTTAAATTAGATTTAGTTAAAAATCTCTAAGTTAAAGTCGAATTAGGTAAGTTCACAGTAGAAAAATTAAAAGATGATAAAAAAACCAGAGAAATGCATGGTACTACTAATGCTAATATTGCTAATATGATTACTGGTGTTAGTGAAGGATATAAGAAAAGTCTTGAATGTATAGGTGTAGGTTATCGTTTTAATGTAAGTGGTAAACTATTAACTATTCAAGCCGGATATTCTCATCCAGTAAAATTAACTGTACCAGAAGGATTAACAGTTAATGCTATTAGCAACACTGAAATAGACGTATGTGGTGCTGATAAGTGTTTAGTTGGTGAATTTGCTGCTAATATTCGTAAAGTACGTGCACCTGAACCTTATAAAGGAAAAGGAATCCGTTATAAAGGTGAACATGTTCGTCGTAAAGAAGGAAAGAAAGCATCTAAATAATAAGGGAGTGAAATAATATGATAAAGAAAGTTTCAAGAAATGAAATGCGTCTAGAAAGACATAAAAGAATCAGAAAAGATTTAATTGGAACAAGCGAAAAGCCAAGATTAAATGTTTTCAGATCAAACAGTAATATTGTAGCTCAAATTATCGATGATGAAAAAGGAATTACCTTAGTTAGTGCAAGTTCATTGGAAAAAGAATTAAAAATAGCTAATGGTGGAAATGTTGAAGCAGCAAAGATCATCGGTGCAGAAATTGCAAAAAGAGCTAAAAAAGCTAAGATTAAAAAAGTTGTATTTGATAGAGGTGGATACCTATATCATGGACGTGTTAAAGCATTAGCAGATGCTGCACGTGAAAACGGATTAGAATTCTAATAAGGAGGATTATTATGGACGAAAATAATAAAACTATCGAAACAACTGAAGAAAAGAAAGTTACAAAACCAGCAAGAGATAATAAAGATTCTAAAAACTTAAAAAGAAGACCAAGAAAAAGTTTTGATAAACCAAAAAGTGATTTAGAAGATAAAGTTATCTGTATCAATAGAGTAACTAAAGTTGTTAAAGGTGGTCGTCAATTTCGTTTCTCAGCTACAGTAGTAGTAGGAAATAGAAAAGGCAAAGTTGGTATCGGAAACGGTAAAGCTAAA
>CAZZAK010000111.1:0-2982 GCA_964652515.1 uncultured Clostridium sp.
CAGATATTTACTCTAAGAAAATATATTATATTAAAGATGGAGTAATTAATGAAAATACTTTAAGAGAAAGAAATAATAATATATTTAAATTAAAGAATACAAAGATAAAATTTTTATCTTTATTTAAACTTTCTTTAAAGAATTTATCTAGAAAAAAATTAAGAACTATACTTACTAGTTTTTCTAATGCTATAGGGCTTATATGTGTATCATTAGTCTTATTATTATCTAGTTCTTTTAGTAAGGAGATTAATTCTTATGAGGATGATATTATATCAAAAGTACCTATTGTTATTTCAAATGGCTCTTATGAAAAGATAGTAGATAAGAATAATTATGACATGGATAAAATTAATATTAAGAATGAGGATGATTTTGTTCATATTAATAAAATAGATAAAGGATTTATGGATTATTTTAAAAATATTTCTAACAGTTATTATGTATCATATAATTATGATATATCTATACCTATAGTAGGAAATAATAAAGTATTAGATAATAAATATTTTAGTATGTTACCATATAGAGAAGATTATAATTATTATCAAAATTATGAATTAATTAGTGGTAGGTATATAAATAATTATAATGAAGTATTATTAAAAGTTGATTCATATAATAGAGTATCTGATAAGATAATAGGATTATTTGATATAAAAGATAATGTTAATTATGAAGGTATATTGGGTAAATATATTACTATTGTTGATAATGATAAACATTATAGAGTAGAAGATGGCAATTTGGTTATTAATAATAATTATAGTGGGGATAAACTTTATGTTGTTGGTATTATTCGTGAAAAAGAATTGGTAGATGATAATAGTTATATAATGTATGAGCATGAATTATTAGATAGATATTTAGATCGAAATAGGAATAGTAAGATAGTAAATAATATACTTAATGATAAGATTAATTTATTTGATAGTAGTAAAGAAGAAGTGCTTAATTATTTTGGATATAATAGTGTTCCTAACAAGATTAGTATTTATGTAAATAATAATATTGAGAAAGATAATTTACTTAATAGTATTAAGTTATATAATAATAGTCATAAGAATAAGATTATTTATGTTGATACGATGAAGGAAATGATTGATTTAGTTAAAAATATTATTGAAATAATAACTATTATATTAGTATCTTTTTCAATTATATCTATTATTGTATCTTCTATTATGATTATGGTACTTACTAATACTAGTGTTTTGGAGAGAGTAAAAGAAATTGGAGTACTTAGAAGTCTTGGAGGGAGAAAAAAGGATATTACTAGGCTATTTAATTTAGAAAATATGATAATAGGTATTATATCTAGTAGTATTTCCTTATTTATTATTTATTTAATGGTTAATCCATTAAATAAGTTGTTAGATAAATATTTAGAGATAGGAAGTATAGTTAAATTTGATATTAAAAAATTATTAATTATTTCTCTTATAAGTATTATATTTACAGTATTATCTGGATATATTCCTAGTAAAATAGCTAGTAATAGGGAAATAATTGATTGTTTTAATAATTAATTATATAAATTTATATTGCAAAAAAAGATTTTTATTATTATAATAAATAGCATCTATTCGAGGTGGTATTAAATGGAAGAAATAGTTAGTGATGGAACTTTTATTGCTTATAAAGGAACTGAAATTACACGTGAGAAAATTTTAGACGTTTTAAAACGTATATGTCCTTATAATTGCAAAGTTTATGATATATACGATAGTTCCGATAATTATTTATTTGCAAAAATCATAGATGGAGAAGGCGATTATTACTCTAATTTTAGACCTTACTATGATTTTGAAAGTAGTTCGCATACTGTTTATGCTTATAAATACGATGAATCAAAAAGTTCATTTGACAATTACAATGAATGCATTTATGAGATTAAGTATTTGTGTAGATTTTTAAGACTTAACGGTTACAAAATGGTTATGAACAAAGCGATGGACCTTTGTTATGTTACGTATCGTCCAGACATAATGAGGGCTGGTGTAACTGGGAATATGCATTTATATTATGGATATACAAAAGAAAATAGGGAGCCAATGTTTTCAAATGATGAAGAGATGTTAAAACAATTTTGTGATCAAATAAGTGAAATTCCACATGGTAATTATATTGAAAATGGGGTACTTTATAATTTTTATGGAGAAAAAGTAAAAGACGATCCTACGCTTTTAGTAAGCACGAATAGAATAAAGTATCCATATCAAGTTAATAGATTGAATGAAGCACTTGCAGAAGTAAAAGATAGACCGCTTAGACGTATATTAGTTAAGAGAATAGAAGACTGTTTAAAACCAAAAAGGTAGACGCTAATATTTTGAGATAATTAATAAAAAGTATTGACAATTATTTTTATATTTGATATTATTAATTCGTTCTTAAATTTTAGGTTTTGCTTTATGCAAAACTTATATTTAGATAAAAAATGAAACACCAGGATGTGTGTAAGAAAGGAGACATTATGCCTACAATAAATCAATTAACTAAAAAGAGAAGAAGCAAGAAAACTAAAAAGAGTAAATCTCCAGTTTTAGGATTTGGTGTAAATACTATAGCTAGAAAACAAACTAAGTTAAATTCACCTCAAAAAAGAGGAGTATGTACTAGGGTTGGTACAATGACACCAAAGAAACCAAACTCTGCGTTAAGAAAATATGCCAGAGTTAGATTATCTAATGGATTAGAAGTAACTTGCTATATTCCAGGAATCGGACACAATTTACAAGAACATAGCGTTGTTTTAGTAAGAGGTGGAAGAGTAAAGGACTTAATCGGTGTTAGATATCACATTATTCGTGGTACTATGGATACTGCAGGAGTTCAAAATAGACAACAAGGTCGTTCTAAATATGGTGCTAAAAAACCTAAGAAATAGAATTTTTGTATATACTGAAGGGAGGATATAATGAGAAAGAGACAAGCAGTAAAAAGAGATGTTTTACCAGATCCACGGTGTGAATGACGTAT
>CAZZAK010000112.1:0-2952 GCA_964652515.1 uncultured Clostridium sp.
AGAAGGATTACTAAAAATATAATGAAAGAATATGGTATTATTTTGCATACTATTGGTGTATATTCAATTAATACTAAAGATAAGAATATAGAGAATATACAAAAAGATATTACTAATATAGTATTTTCTCATGAAGGAATACTAGAAATGCATGGATTTTATTTAGATAATGATGATATGAGTATTAATTTTGATATTATTATAGATTTTAAGATAAGGGATAGAGAAGATTTATATAAGCATATTTTTAATGAAGTACAGGATAAGTATAGAGATTATAAAATAAATATTACGTTAGATATAGATGTTAGTGATTAATTTTAGTTAACAAAAAGTGTCAAGTAAATTAAAAAATGACAATTATTTTATTATAAAATTAAAAAAAATAGTCTAATTATGGACTATTTTTTAATTATTTGTTAAAATATAATTAGTATTTTCGAGATAAGAATATTAGGGTGAGATGATGAAAAGAAAGACTAGAAAAAAACGCAGTAAAAAAAATAGGGTAATTAATATTATTTCAAGATTAGTAGGAGTTATATCTATTGTTATTGCAATAATTTTTTGTATATATATTTATAAGTTAGATATGTTACCTAATAAATATTTAAAGATATTATATATATCTTTATTGTGTATTTATGTATTATTATCTTTATTTGCTTTTCCAAAGCATATAAAGAAAAAATTTAAGATATTTGCTATAATAATTTTTATATTATTTAGTTTAGTATTTGGCTATGGAATTAAATATGCTGATAAGACTATTTCTTTTATTGACAAAATAAATGATGAACTAAAACAGCAAGAAGAATATCAAATTAAATGTTTAAGCAGTAAAAAAATAACTAAAGAAAAATTGGATGGTAAAAAAATAGGGATTTTTAAAAATAATAATTATGATAAGATTGTTGAAAAATTAAAGGTAAAAGGTAATTTCGATATTGTTGATTATAATGATCCGATTAAATTATTTGAAGATTTAAGCGAGGAAAAAATAGATTTAATTATTGCAAGTGATAATGTTTATCAATTATTAAGTACAGAGCTTAGTTATATGCAATTGAGTTTATCTGTTGTAGATAGTGTGTTTGTTCCTATTGATAAAAAAGATGATATTATTAAAATTGTAGATGTTACTAATACACCATTTAATATTTTTATTGCTGGAGGAGATTCTTATGGTGATATCAATAAGGTAATGAATACGGATGTTAACATGGTAGTTTCTATGGATGTTAAGAATCATAAGATTTTGTTGACATCTATACCTAGAGATTATTATGTTTTATTGGCTGGTATGGGAGATAATGCCTATGATAAACTTACTCATGCTGGTTACTATGGAGTAGAGGAAAGTGTTAAAACTGTAGAAAAATTATTAGATACAGATATAAACTATTATGCAAAGGTTAATTTTTCTACAATAGAGAAAGTAGTAGATGCAATAGATGGAATTGAAGTTGATAGTGATTATGCTTTTAGATTTTATGAACCTGAAAATGGTATGGATTTTACTTTTACAAAAGGTAAAAATCAATTAAATGGTAAAAGGGCATTAGCATTTGCAAGAGAACGACAAGTTTTTATGGACGGTGATGTTCAACGCGTAAAAAATCAACAAAAAGTTATTTCAGCTATTATTGAAAAAATTACTTCAAGTAAGACTTTAATTGGAAATTACACTGATCTTTTGGATGCTATATCTTCGTCGTTTGTAACTAATTTAGATCCTAAAAGTATTAATAGAATTGTTCAAATGCAACTTAGTGATATGAGAGGTTGGACGCTTGAAAGTCAAAATTTAGATGGCTATGATTCATCTAGTACTAGTTGCTATTCAATTCCATATATTAATTTATATGTTATGAAGCAAGATGAAAATTCTGTTAAGAATGCTAGTGAAATGATTAAGAATTTTTTAAATAGACAATAGAGAAAGAATGTGGTAGTATGATTCAAAAAATTAAGAGAAGCAATGTAATATTGGCAATTGTAGATATTTTTATAATTGCGTTATCTTATGTTTTGTCTTTAATTATATTAGGATTTAATGATATAGATAATGTTATTATTGTTAGTAATGTTATGTTATCAGTTTTTATCTATTTAGTATTTTTGAATTTATTTAGAATGTATCAGAACATAATATATTATGAAATTGGTAAAGATTACTTAAAATATATCATATGTTCTTTATTGTCAATGGGGACATTGACTATAATAGGGAAAATATTTAGTATTTCTTATATGGATTTTTTACGTGTTAATGCCTTGGCTTCTGTTTTAACTGCTGGCGGATTAATTACTTATCGTTTAATAGTTCGTGAAATAAACTTTTTAAAAAACGGGGATCCGCATATAACTAAAGATCAACCTATAAGTAATTTATTAATAGTTGGTGCTGGTTTAGGCGGACGTGAAATGATAATAACTATTAAGAATGTTGCAACTCAAAAATATAATATTGTTGGATTAGTTGATGATGATAAGTCTAAATATAAAAAGAAAATACTTGGTGTAGAAATTCTTGGAAATAGGTATGATATTCCTAGAATTGTTGAAGAGAATGATGTGGATTATATCTTTTTAGCTATTACTAGAATTGATGCTGTTAATAGGAGAAAAATACTTGAATTATGTGGTGAAACTAAGGCAAAGGTTAAAGTATGGCCAACTACAGAAGATGTTATTAACAAGCAAGGTGCTATTAATAGTTTGAGAGATGTAGAAATAGAAGATTTATTAGGCAGACCTCCAATTAAACTAGAAAATCATAATATTTCTAATTTAATTAAAAACAAAGTTGTCTTAGTAACTGGTGGAGGAGGTTCTATAGGCTCAGAAATATGTAGACAAATAATAACTTATAATCCTCGCCAATTAGTTATTTTAGATATTTATGAAAATAATTTATTTGATTTAGTAATGGAATTAAAAGGACTTTAT
>CAZZAK010000113.1:0-1690 GCA_964652515.1 uncultured Clostridium sp.
TCTATTAAAAAACGCTTTACTATGATAAAAAATAATGATATAATTTTTTTAGAAAGGAAAGGTATTATGAAAGAAAAAAGTAAGGGTCTTGTAAAAGAATTTAAGGAATTTATTGAAAGAGGAAATGTAATTGATTTAGCAGTTGGTGTTGTTATTGGTTCTGCTTTTGGTAAGATTGTATCTTCAATTGTTGATGATATTTTAATGCCTTTAATTGGAGTACTTCTAGGTGGACTTGATTTTAGTAATCTTTCAATCAAAGTTGGAGAAGCTACAGTTAAATATGGTTCTTTTATTCAAAATGTTATTGATTTCTTAATTATTGCAGCCTGTGTATTTGTTTTAGTAAAAGCAGTTAATAAGTTTACTAAGAAAAAAGAAGAACCTAAAGAAGAATCTCCTCAAAAAAGTGCTGAAGAAGTTCTTTTAGAAGAAATACTTAAAGAAATTAAAAAAAGAAAATAAGCCATATGGCTTTTTCTTTTGACATAAATACAAATGTATGCTATAATACTTGTACTTTTGAAAGGGGGATTATTATGGAAGAAAAAAGATTAATCGTGGAAAAAGCCTTAGAAAAATTTAAAGATACACCATATATTGAATTATTATGGTATTTTTATAATACATTGATAGATAATGTAAGTGAAGATAATATGAGGTATTTCTATGATAATATTGGGACACTAGATATTAAAAGAGAAAGGTTCTTATCTCTCGCGGAAGGATATTATGATGCTGAGACAAATACTATTTCACTACCAAAAAGAAGATTAGATTTTAAGTCTCTTTCACACGAATTACTTCATATGTCTAGCACAGTAATTAAAGATGGTGTTGAATATTGTGGCTTTTCAGCGTATGATAAAAGTTTAAATATCGGTAGTGGAATAAATGAAGGATATACTGAGCTTACTAATACAAGATTGTTTGGTAAAGATGAGTATATAAGTTATGAATTACAAATACTATTTGCTAAATTAGTAGAAAAAATAGTTGGTAAGGAAGAGATGAAAAATCTTTACTTTAATGCTGATTTAAAAGGACTTATTAATAACCTTGCTCTTTATAATAGAAAAGAAGATGCACGTAGGTTTATTGGAGGAGTAGATAAAACAATCATGTGTTATCCTTACATCGTACAAAAGTATAAAGAATATCAAACAACTCAGATGATGAATATGATTGTTAGTTATTTAATTAAGACATATTTGAATAAGCTGCAGTACTCTTGTCAAGAAAATGGTTCTTCATCAGCGGAAGCTTTACATTATTTTGATAAATATGTACGTCAAGTAGCTAATGTTTTAGATGCTAACTTAATATACAAAAAGGGTATTGTTGATAATACAATATGTGATAATTATGACTATGGAAAAGTTATACTTAGAAGCCAAAAAAATATACTTGGAAAATAAAAAAAGAGTTTACTTTATTGAGAATATATGATAAAATTATACTTGATAAAGGAGATTATATGGAAGATATTTTAAATAAAGCAGAAGAAAAAATGATGTTATCAATTGAATCTTTAGAGGGAAGATTTGCAAATGTACGCGCGGGTCGCGCTAATCCAGGTATGTTAGATGGCATAATGGTCGAATACTATGGAGTTCCAACACCACTTAAGTCTCTTGCTAATATTTCAGTACCGGAAGCTAGACAATTATCAATTAAACCATGTGATAAG
>CAZZAK010000113.1:1700-2852 GCA_964652515.1 uncultured Clostridium sp.
TCTAGGGGTTACCCCAAATAATAATGGAGAAGTTGTCTTTATTGTAATACCAGAGCTTACTGAAGATAGAAGACGTGAACTTGTTAAACAAGTCAAAGCTATCGCCGAAGAAGGAAGAATTGCTCTTCGTAATATTAGACAAGAAGCCAATAAACAAATTGAGTCTTTGGAACTTCCTGAGGATGAAGAGAAAAAAGGCAGTGAAAGAGTTCAAGATTTAATTAATGAATATAATAAAATTATTGATGAAAAATTAAAAGAAAAAGAAAATGATTTAATGAGTATATAATAAAACTATGATAAGGAAGTAGTAATACTTATAAGAAATAATTTAAGAGAGTTAGTGAATGGTGCGATGCTAATAATTATTTGAGTATGAATTCACCCTTGGAGTTTTAGACGTTAACTGCGTTAAAGTATGAGTGTATAACATAATAGTTATAAAGAAAGGTGGTACCACGGTAACTCGTCCTTTCATTTATAACTATTTTTTATTTATGGAGGAATTTATGATAGAAAAATTAGAAAGTATATTAAAAGAAGGATTAGAAAAAATTAATTATATTAAAGATATTAAAGAAGTTGAAGAAGTAAGAAAAGAATTATTTGGTAAAAATAGTATGCTATCAGAAATATCTAAGAATATGGGTAGTTTAAGTCCTGAAGAAAGAAAAGAAGTAGGAATTAAGAGTGGAGAAATTAGAAATACATTAAATAGTAAATTAGATTTAAAGAATGAAGAATTAATTAATTTAAAAAGTGTATTAGATACTCCTATAGATGTTACTATTCCTGGTAAGAAAGTATCTGGAGGTAGCCTACATCCTCTTACACAGTTATGTTATGATTTGAATGATGCTTTCTTATCTTTAGGATTTGAAGTTTTTAGTGAAGATGATATTAGTAGTGAGAAATTTGTTTTTGATAACTTAAATTTCCCAGCGGATCATCCTGCTAGACAAATGATGGATACTTATTGGATAGAAGGTACAGAGAATAAAAGTGCTAATGAGAGATTATGTTTAAGACCACATTTAACTGGTGCTTCAGTTAGATATTTGCTTAAACATGGTGCTCCAGCTAGATTTGTATATCCTGGTAGAGTATATCGTAATGAGGATGTTGATTCTGGTCATGAAAGAGCTTTCTATC
>CAZZAK010000114.1:0-2619 GCA_964652515.1 uncultured Clostridium sp.
ATCAGTAGGTTACGGGTTCAATTCCTGTTTTCGGCACCATCTTTTTTTTGGAGGGTTAGCGAAGTGGTCAAACGCGGCAGACTGTAAATCTGTTCCTTCGGGTTCCATGGTTCAAATCCATGTCCCTCCACCACTTTGTTTTGGTTAGATGTTATATTGCCTCGTAGCCAAGCGGTAAGGCACCACACTTTGACTGTGGCATTCGCTAGTTCGAGTCTAGCCGAGGCAACCACTAATGTTCCGTTAGCTCAGTCGGTAGAGCATTTGACTTTTAATCAAAGGGTCTGGAGTTCGAATCTCCAACGGGACACCATTTTAAAAAATAACTGAACTATTTGTTCAGTTTTTTTGTTATATAAGTTCATATGTAGTATTAAATATTCTCTTATCACTACAGTATTCCATAACAAATTTATTATCTCTTTTAGCAATAATTATACCTATAGTCTTATCTTGATGAATACTTTTTATATTCTTATCAATATAATTAATATATATATTTCTATCTGACCAATATGTTCTTTCTTCAATTCTGTTACTTTAAGTTCAATTACAATGAAGCAATTACAGATATAATTGAATAAAAGTAAATCTATATAATTAAATCCAGTATTTGTTTTAATTTTATATTTGCTTTTAATAAAACTAAATCCATTACCAAGTTCATTTAAAAAATATTCCATATTTTCTAGTATTAAATCTTTTAACATTCTCTCTGTTATATCATTGGTATCATACTTATTCTTAATAACAATTGGATGTTTTATTTCATCTTTTATAGTTATTTCCTCATTACTAATTAGTTTTAACTTGATATTTTCATCCAATCTGTCATATTCATAAGTTTTAATTCTATCGTGTAATTGTCTATATGATAAATTATCTCTTATACTTATATTTATATAATAATTTATTTCGTTAATATCATTTAATACTAGTAACTCCCTATAATGAGACCAACTTAATTGTGAACGCAATGCGTTCACTTTTTCACCACTAAATTTTAAATAAAATTTTCTCATATTCATAAGATTTCTATAACTATACTTTTTATCATTTAATTCTAAAGTTAATCTTCTAGAATATGCCTTTATTAAACCATTACCATATTTAGCTCTAGATTCACCACCTTGGGCTTCCACGAGTAATTTACCTACATCATAATAAGTTTGTAACTCATTTCTATTCTTACTATAATCTTTTATTCTTTTATACCCTTCATTTTCAATAAACTTATTTTTTATTTCATTGTAATAATTCATTCTATTTCCTCATTCATAAGTATTGTTAGAGAAAAAAAGAAGAATTACTTCTTCTAAAATGAATTATTACCAAGATTATTAAATTATTAAAAATAATTTACAATTAGTAACAATATAAAAATTCCGGAAAACCGGAATTTATTTTATATATTCATAAAGTTTATATTCATTACCATTAATATCTACTGCATATGGCATATTAATATTTTCTACTACAAAAGATATATTATTTAAATTATCTATATTTTTAATGTCAAATAATGTGTTTTCGAGTAATTTTTCATAACTCATATAAGATATGTTACCATTTTCTTTTACAAAAATAAAGTAACTAAATCCACCATTTCCCATATAAACATGATATGTTGTTAAAACATTACTAATATTTAACTTATAGGAATTTACTCCTTTTGATGATTCTTCATCATATCCAGTCCATCCATCTGGTGAATAGAACTTAAATTGTTTTATTAGGGATTGTATTTGTGTCTTTAACGTAGAATCTGCTTCAGAATCTAAGTTACCTACAGTATATAAATAAACATCACCTTTTTTATCAGTAATTAACTCTATATATCCTTTTCTAACCTTTTGAATATCATTCCTTTTTGATATAGTATAATTATAAGAAATTTCCGAATTACTATTGATATCTGTAGTTGTAGTATTAGGCTGATTTGTGATATTATCATTATTGTTTTGTTTAGAATTTAATTTATCATAAGCAATATAACCTCCTAAGGCTATCACTAATAATGATAATACAACGATTAAAAATATATTTCCTTTCTTTTCCATTTCTTTCTACTCCTTTCAATTATTATTATACTATTTTATAAATAAAAATAAAGATTTTGATAAAATCTTTATTTTCTTGACACATATTTACCATCTTTTGTTGATACAATGATTTCTTCTCCTTGTTCAATAAATAATGGTACTTTTACTAAATAACCAGTTTCAATTATAGCATCTTTTGTAGCGTTAGTAGCAGTATTGCCTTTAATTGCTGGTTCTGTTTGAGTTATAACAAAATCAATTTTTTCTGGTAATTCTATTCCTAACATTTCATTTTCATAGAAATAGATTAATACTTCTAATCCTTCTTTTAAGAATTTCTTTTCATTTTCTATTTGTTTAGCATTAATTTCTATTTGTTCATATGTTTCCATATTCATGAAACTATAGATATTACCATCGTTGTATAGATATTGCATTTTTGATTTATCAACATGAGCAGTTGGTACTTTAATTCCTGAATTAAATGTTTGTTCTACTATTGATCCTGTTCTTAAATTTTTTAATTTAGTTTTAACAATTGCAGCACCTTTACCTGGTTTTACATGTTGAAATTCTA
>CAZZAK010000115.1:0-2582 GCA_964652515.1 uncultured Clostridium sp.
TATCATCATTATCTGTTTTATCATAATCTTTATTTATATACTCTAGATATTTATATATATCTAAAATATAAGAGTTAACACTATTTTCTGATAAGAATTTAATAGTATATAAGTATACTTGATATTTATTTAATATTTCTTTATTTTTATTATTTTGTTCATTCATAATATTTCTCTTTTTCTAACAAAATTTATATTTCTTTCACTTATATTATTTAAAAAATCTTCGATATCATTAATATCTTTTTCTTCTATATTTAGTTTGTTAATATCAATATTGTTCTTTAACATATAGTCTATTGTAACAACATCATGTAATGTTAGATTAGGATGTTCTGTTAAGAATTTATACATCATTATTTTAGCTCTTTTTAAATCATCTTTATTTCTAATAGTATTAATTAATGAATATTGATACTGTTTACGATTAATATCTTCTAAAATATCATTAATTAATTTAGAATAAAGGTTACCTTCATTATCAAGTATATAGTTAGGAAATATTCCTTCATTAGCATGAGTATATAAATATATATGAAAGTAATTTAAATAATACATCAAGTCTTGTATCATCTGCCTATTTTCTTTGCTATCTAAATTTGGTATTCTATTATAATACATATTAAAAGCTTCGATTAAAATTTGTTCATCTAGATTAAGCATATACTACACTTCCCTCTATTTATATATAAATTATACCATGAATAGACTAAAAAGAAAACAATATATAAATTTATATACTGTTTTCTTTTGGAGTTCTTTATTTAGCTCTTCTTTTAACTTTAAATGGATTTTGTGAATTTGGAGTTGGAGCTTCTAATATTGGTCTTTCAAATTGTTCATGTTTTAGTATTTCATATAAATCTGGGTCATATTTAACTAGCTCGTGTTTATTACCATAACAGCCGCAACCAGCTTTAGGCTTTTTAAAGCTTCCAAATACTGCTCCTTCTACTTTACCTTGATGTTCTTTATAATATGCAAGGTCTGCTATTGTATCTTGTGTTATTACAAAATTTTCCATAAATTGTCTTATGCGAAATATAGGTTTTAACCCTTTCCCCTTATATACTCCTTTTCCACCAATTGTTGTTACAGAGTTATCACCATACCATGTAATTCCATTATATGGTCTTACTATTAAATCAAGAAGATTTTCTTTGTTATCTACTACTCTAAAGTTTTTAACTATGATGATTTTTTCTTCTTCTAATATAGCTATTTCTCTTGCATATATTCCATATATTGCTAATATCATATGTTGCATTGTTAAATATTTTGTTTCTTTTACTTCTTCTTCTGTTATTAATGCTTGATCAATATTATTTTCTCTAATATAAGCTTTATAATATTCATTTAATTTTTCAGTAGTAATTTGTGGTAAATCAACTAAGTAATCTTCTTTATTTAGTGGTGTTATACTAAAAAGTATTTTTTCCATATTTTCTGTTTCATTATCTGCAAATATTATTGTATATAATGATTTTAGAGTAGCATTAATTACTTGTCTTCTTAGTGAATTTCTGTTATCTCTGGATATTTTTCTATCTCTTTTTAATTTTGCTTGTCTTTCTTTGTGGCTTGGTCTTTTGCTCATACTTTCTCCTCACTTTTCTATATTATATCATATATTTTATTGTATTAAATACTTATTTTTTATATGTAAAATGAGTTATCATTATTTTTGATAACTCTAGGTTTAGAATAATAGATATTTTCAATTTTTTTGCCTATTTATTACATAGGAACATATCTAAATCAAATCCATCTTCTTCTAATATATATTTTCCATTTTTTGTTAAGGAAGGTCTTGTGGCTTCTGGAGTGCATATATCATTTTTAAAACTTGGTAAATATGAGACATAATCTAATTTATAATCTACTACACTAAAGAATACTTTACGATATGGTATTTTTCCAAATTCTTCTACTGTCTTTTTTGGACATCTTTCATATAAAGTATTCATCATATTTCTATCAGTAGCTATAACTACAATATTTTTATAGTTAATTCTTTTCTTTCTGTCATTCCATTTTGATATTATTCTATCATATGAATCATTTGTGTGGGTAAATCCGGCTATTAATCCTCCAATGTCACAAAATAAAAAATCTTTCAAATGTTCAATTTTATAATTTGGTAATGGCTTAATATCACAATTTAAATAATATTCTAAATTTAAACATAGTTTTACAAAGCTTGTTGGTTCCATATAAAAATCTATCGTTGGGGATAAAAATCTTTTGTGATAGTCATGATATAATCTTCCTCCTATACAAGTATTGGATAGAATGGTTAAATCTTCTGGGAAAGCATTATAATCGATTATATTTTGTCTATCATTATATAATTTTGTTTTTACTTCACTTAGTTTGAATGCCATTTATATCACCTTTTTAAGTCTTAATAATCTTTTTTTATCTATATATTATAGCATATATTTATTGCATTGAATACTTATTTTTTATATAATTAGTATGTAGGTGGTAATATGAATGAACCATTAGCTATTAAATTAAGACCAACTAAATTATCAGAAGTTATTGGTCAAGATCATCTAATTGGTAAAGATAAGATATTT
>CAZZAK010000116.1:0-2582 GCA_964652515.1 uncultured Clostridium sp.
GTGAACTTAATGACGAAATTAATGAACATTTAATCGTTTAATTCTATAGCAGAGTTTAGTACTCTACTTTTTCTATTTTTAAAAAGACTAGACTATGCTTTTTGTTTAGCATGTTCTAGTCTTAATTTATCTGCTACTGTGACAATAAATTCACTGTTAGTAGGTTTTGCTTTATCAATATCAACACTATGTCCAAATAATTCTTCCATATAGTCCCAAGAACCACGGTTCCATGATACTTCAATAGCATGTCTTATGGCTCTTTCTACTCTTGATACAGTAGTATCAAACTTGGAAGCTAGTTCTGGATATAGTTCTTTGGTAATACCTCCAATTATGTTAGGATCATTATAAATCATAGTAATACCTTCTCTAATATATTGATATCCTTTAATATGAGATGGCATACCTAATTCATGAAGCATTTTGGTAATAGATATTTGTAAATTACTATGATATAGGCTTATATTTTTATCATTAGATGTGTTAAAGACATCTAATATTTTTTCTTCTAAAGATACTAAATCAAATGGTTTTAATAAATAATAATTTACGCCATACTCAGATACTCTTCTAATAACCTTTGGTTCGTTATATGAGGTTTCTACGATAATATTTTTCTCTAGTTTTCTTTTCTTTAGTTCTTCTAAAACGTATAATCCATCTTTATTAGGCATTACTAAATCTAACAAAATTATGTCATAATTATCTTCATTTAATATTTTATTTAATCCGTCTTCTCCATCATTACTACTTAATGTTACTTCTATCTTACTATTATCATGGAAATATTCTTTTACCATGTCTATTAAACTAACATTGTCATCAATTATTAAAATTCTTATTTTATTCATCACATTCCCTCTTTTCTTAATTTATTATATATTTTTGTTATGACTAATTTTGTCGAATTATAAATAAAAGGAGAAGTATTTTACTACTTCTCTATTTTATCTTTAATAATGTCTATCCCCGGAAGTTTTCTTTTTGCAATATATTCTAATGAAGCTCCTCCTCCTGTTGATATATGATAGAAATTATTTTTTATTTTTAAATTATGAATAGCAGATATCGTATCTCCTCCACATATTAATACTTTAGCTTTAGAATTAGCTAAATAATTAAATACTTTTTTAGTACCTCTTGCATAAAAACTATTTTCATATACTCCCAATGGCCCATTTAATATTACTCTTTTGCTATTATTCAATTCACTTAAGAATAATTTAATTGTTTTAGGACCTATATCATAACCAATATCATCTTTGGATAAATTATTAATATTAATAACTTCGTTTTTTTGATTAATAATATCTATTGGTAATACTATTTTATCTTCATACTTAGATAATATTTTTTTACAGAATTCTAGATTTTCATCATCTACAATAGATGAACCTATATCTATTCCTTTAGCTTTTAAGAATGTGAAGCACATTCCTCCGCCAAGGATAACCTTATCACATTCTTTTGCTAGTGATTCAATTAATAGTGTCTTATCACTAACCTTTTTACCACCCATTACTAAGATATATGGTCTTTTTTCATCTTCCAAAAATTTATCAATTTTATTAACTTCATTATCTACTAAAAAGCCTAATCCAGACGGTAATAACTTAGATACTCCTACATTAGAAGCATGAGACCTATGACAAGTGGCATAAGCATCATTTATAAATATATCACCTAAACTTGCCCAATACTTGGATAAATATTCATCACAGGATGATTCTAATTTATCAGGTACATCTTCATATCTAGTATTTTCTATTAGTAATACTTCTCTATTCTTTAAATTATTTACTTGTTCCTCTAAAGATTCTCCCCTAGTCTCATTAGAAAAGTATACTTTTGTTTTTAATCTCTTTTTTAACTCTAAATATACAGGGTATAAACTATTATCTTTTTTATCTTCTTCTTTTTTTACTCTTCCTAGATGAGATAATATTATTATTTTTGCGTTTCTATCTATTAAATAATTAATAGATTTTAAACTTTCTAATATTCTTGTTTTATCTAAAATAATACCGTTTTCTATTGGTACATTTAAATCACATCTAAGCAATACTCTCTTATCTTTATACTTATAATCTTTAATACTATATTTCATAATAACTCCTAAATATTAAAAAATAAGTGTCATAATTAATACTACACTTATGAATTTACACGTCAAAATCAATTGTTCTGATAAAACTAATTGATTTCCTGTTTTAGATTGACTAAATTATTATATTATTTCCTATATTAATAATTAACGACTATTTATAGTCCTTGGATCTTTTTACAGGTAAACCAAACCAACAAATAATTTGTATTTCATAGATATAAATAATATAATTTTTTTATTAAATATTATCAGTATTTAATAGTCTCTTATCTTTAGAGTTTTCTTTCTCTATTACAATTATTTATACTTAGATTAGATAAGACTTTAAAACACTTTAAAGAATTCATGTAACAATATGTTACTATCTAAGTAATTTTATTATATTATTATTTTCTATGTTTGTCAATATTTTTAGGCACACAAAAATCACTTGTTCTGATAAAACAAAGTGATTCGAGTTTTTGAATAACTG
>CAZZAK010000117.1:0-2494 GCA_964652515.1 uncultured Clostridium sp.
TATCTCTGCATATTAACCTCACTAATTACAAAACAATTATAACAAATAATAAAAAAAATTGCATCTAATTGACACAATTTTTATATATTCTAGTTATCATTCATATGTTTTTTACCTATAAGGCATAAAACAGTATCAAATTCCTTTTCACTATCTAATCCTGTAAGATAGTAATCATCACCATCTTTTTCTTCTTTTTGAATTAAAAGAGAACTCTCACCATCTTCATCTTCATAACCTAAATAGACATATTTATTACCACCATGCTCTAAAATATCAATAACTGTATATGTCTTTCCATCCTCTAAAACAATTTCATTACCTATTTCACAATTCATAATTATTATCTCCCTCTAGAACCTGGCTTATTTGGTACATAAAAATCTTCTGGTGCATTATTAGGATCTCCAACATATTCGCCATGAAATCCAATATTAGGATCTCCGCCTCTTTCTCTAATAATATCCTTATCAATTATGTCAGCCATATTAAATAAAGCCCATGCCGCCGCAGCTAATGCCAAGGTACCTAGAACAGTCAAAGCCAAATCCTTTAATTCCTTTTTTCTAGCAATTCTACGCCTCTCTTGTCTTAAACTTTCACGCTTAGCTTTAGCCACTTTTCTTGCCAATTCTTCACTACGCTCTTTTGCTGCTTCAGCAAGCCTCCTATCTCTAAGCCCAGTTTTTATATGTGGTTCACCACTTAAAGGTATAGCTCCATTTTTTGGTAATATATCCAAATCCAGTTTATCATTATTCATATAAATCCTCCTATACTTGTCTTAAGTATATCAAAAATATACTGAAAAAGCAAAAAATTGTGTCTACTTTACACAATTTTTATACTTTTTAAACTCTTTTGAATCGTCTAAAGTCGTTTCTGACAATTCTTCAAATAGTTTTTTCTGTTCTCTTGTTAGTTTTTCAGGTACCACTACTTTAGTAACAACATACATATCACCTTTGCGTTTAGTATTAACATTCTCTATACCTTTACCACGTAAACGCATCTTATCACCACTTTGCGTACCTGATGGAATAGTTAAATCAACATTACCATATAATGTTGGTATTTCTTTCTTACAACCAAGAACAGCTTCAGGAATAGTTAATGGTAACTCAATATATACATCATCATCTACTCTATTAAAGAATTCATGATCACGCACAGTAAACTCTATATAAAGGTCTCCATTAGGTCCCCCGTTAGTACCAGATTCACCTTTACCTGCTATTCTTAGCCTATTTTCTGTATCTATTCCACTAGGAACAGTAACTGTTATTATTTTAGTATTTTCTACTTGACCACGTCCATTACATGTATTACATTTCTTATCATAAATTTCTCCACTACCAGAACATTTTGAACAAGTAGTACGTGATAAGAAACTTCCAAACATTGTTCTTTGCTCTGTTGTCATAGTACCAGTACCATGACAATCAGGACATTTCTTAGAATTAAAGCCTCCAGCACCACCACAATCAGGACATGTATCAGACATTTTAACTTTAATATCTTTTTTAGTACCATTAACTGCTTCCATAAAATCAATTGTCATATGATACAAAACATCGTTACCTCTTTTTGCTCTATTTGAACTTCTAGATGAACCTCTAGAAGAACCAAATCCAAATCCTCCGAATAAGTCTTCAAAAATGTCTGACATACTACCAAAATCAAAGCCTTCAAATCCAGAAAATCCACCTTGAGCATTAGTAAATGCACTATGTCCATATTGATCATATTGGCGTCTTTTATTTTCATCAGATAGTACTGCGTAAGCTTCTTGTGCTTCCTTGAATTTCTCAGCAGCATTTTCTTCTTTAGAAACATCCGGATGATATTTTTTAGCAAGCTTTCTAAAGGCACTTTTAATTTCATCTTGAGAAGCCGTTTTAGATACTCCTAGCACCTCATAGTAATCTCTTTTATTCATATATACCTCCAATAAGGTCCTAAGAGTAGGACCTTATTTATTATTTTTCTTCATATTCAGCATCTACAACGTCATCTTTTTTCTTATCTTCTTTTTCTTCAGTTGTAGTTTCTTCAGAAGTGCTATTATTTTGATTATTCTTAGCAGCTTCTTCATATACTTTAGTTGCTAATTGATTAGCCTTTTCAAGTAATTTATCTTTAGAAGATTTAATTTCCTCAAGATCATTTCCTTCAAGAGCTTTCTTTGTCTTAGCTATCAAGTCTTCTGCTTCTTTCTTATCAGATTCAGATACTTTATCTCCTAAATCACGTAATGCTTTTTCTGTCATAAATATAACTTGTTCAGCATCATTCTTAGCATCAGCTTCTTCTTTCTTCTTGTTATCTGCTTCTTTGTTAGCTTCAGCTTCTTTCATCATTTTATCTATTTCTTCATCACTTAATGTATTAGTAGCAGTAATAGTAATAGATTGCTCTTTATTAGTACCTAAGTCTTTTGCTTTAACATTAACAATACCATTAGCATCTATATCAAATGTAACTTCAATTTGAG
>CAZZAK010000118.1:0-2436 GCA_964652515.1 uncultured Clostridium sp.
GAGTCAGGAGTTCCCTGGAGTCAGGGTTTGGACTTAAGTCTCCTGCTTCCAGTTAAGAAATTAACATATTCTCCTTGAGCATTTTCTGGTCTTAAATACACAACGCTCTTTTCATCTTGTATAACACCACGATAGGTTTCAAACATCAATTTAAACTGTCTTATATCTGTAAAATTACTCTTACCACATTTAGGACAAGGTACTTTGTTATCTTTTATATACTTAACCATATCTTCATTACTCATTGAGTCTCCCAATGAACTATTTGTATAATCATTTATTAAATTATCTGCTCTATGTCTAGTTTTACACTCTTTGCAATCAATTAATGGATCCGCAAAAGATGATACATGACCAGATGCCTCCCATACTTTAGGATGCATTAATATACTAGCATCCATTTCATAAGCATTATCACGTTCTTGGATAAATCTCTTTCTCCAAGCATCTTTTATATTATTCTTAAGTCTACTCCCTAATGGACCATAGTCCCAAGTATTAGCAAGTCCACCATATATTTCACTTCCTTGAAATATAAAACCATACTGTTTACATAAGTTAACCATTTTTTCTAAATTCATTTTAACTCTCCTTTAAATAAAAAATTCCCTAAATTATAGGGACGAATATTAATCCGCGGTTCCACCCTATTTATTCCAAGGAATCTCTCTTCATATATAACTCCGGATTTCCACCCCATCATCGTTTTTCAAAAATATTTTATCTCATAATAATAATTTAGTCAATTACTTTATTGTATTTCATTACTACCAAATATTTTTCTATATCATTATTAAAGTTCTTAAATAAATTAGTATAATTAACACTAATATTTATTTCATTTAAATTACTAGTATAAGAAATAGTAATATATTCATCACTAGTATTACCTAATACTATATCCTTTAAATATACTCTATATTGATTATCTTCATACTTAGATACATTTAAATATTGATTAATTAAATCAATATTTAAATATTTACTATCAAGAGGACTATAAATATTTTCACTAACCATTTCATTAGTATCCACTAAATAATAATAATTATTCTTATATTCATACTTAATAGTATTATCACCATCTACTTTATTAATAGTTAATATATCATTATCATATTTACCATTAAAAATATAATTTTTATCATTAATAGTAGCTTCTATACTATAAGTATACTTATCAAACAAACTAATTACATTCTTCTCATTAGTATTATTTTTTGAATAACTACTATTATAATTATCCATAATATCATTCAATTCAGTAGAATTACCTCTACTAGCAAAAACAATTATTAAAACTATAATCAAAAATATGCCATAACCAATCATTTCTATTTTATTACGATTTTTCTTATTTTCATTATAATTATCATTCATCTCAATATTCTCCCTTTTAATTCCATGATATCTATTCCATTAACAAAATCTCTAACATCACACTTCTTCTTTCCTTCTAATTTCAATTCCTTAATAATAATTATATAATCAGAAGTACTAACATAAATACCATTCTTAGTAATATCCACTATTGTACCAGGCTTCTCATCAGAAACTGTATCTGTAAGACTAGTCTTATATATCTTTAATCTCTTATCATCCAAATAACAATAAGCACCTGGATGCGTAGATAATGCTCTTATCTTATTATGAATATCCAATGATTTATTACTAAATTCTATCTTTTCTTCTTCTCTATTAATATTATATCCATATGTAACTTCATTTTCATTTTGTTTTATTCTGTCATTCTTATTATTCAATATTAAAGGTAAAGTTTTAAGTAACAATTGACTACCCATCTTAGATAATCTTTCATATAAACTATCCAAGTTATCATCCTCTAGAATAGAAGTCTTTTCTTGACTAATGATATCACCATTATCCATCTTTTCATCCATATACATAATAGTAATACCAGTTTCTTTATCTCCATTCATAAGAGCTCTATGAATAGGAGCACCACCTCTCAATTTAGGAAGTAACGATGCATGAACATTAATACATCCATATTTAGGATAATTAAGTAGTTCTATAGGAATAATTTGTCCATACGCACAAGTAACTATAATATCAGGATTATATTCTAATACCTTATTATATTCTTTTCTAATACTATCCGGTTGATAAACAGGTATATTATTATCAAGAGCTAATTTCTTAACTGGAGTATATAATAACCTACCTTTTCTATCTTTTTCTCTATCAGCTTGAGATACTACTAAAACAACATTATAATTTTTTATTAATCCATCAAGTACTGGAACAGCAAATTCTGGAGTACCCATAAATACTACTTTAGTATTATTCATAATATCACTATCCTTTATTACTTAATAACTTCTTTTCCACCCATATATGGCCTTAATACTTCTGGTATTGTTATACTACCATCAGAATTATAGTTATTTTCTATTAAAGCAATTAATGCTCTAG
>CAZZAK010000119.1:0-2367 GCA_964652515.1 uncultured Clostridium sp.
ATTTTACACTAAAGTCCCTTTTTTTAAAAGTGCCTAAAATAGGGTTCACTTCAAACTAGTTTCTTTTTAAATTTTCTCTATATTTTTCTATCATATCCATATATCTATGAGAAATAAGTTCTCCAATTAAATAGTAAATTGAATTTTCAGTATGATATGAATCATAATGCCACAATTATCATTATCATAGACTAAGCCAAAATATTTAACGGCCGCCCATGCCTCCTCCACCACCGAAGGAGCCGCCACCTCCACCTCCAGAAGAGAATCCCCCTCCTCCAGAAGAATAGCTTTCTGCAGCACTTCTTGCAGCGCTAGCAGCACTAACACTACGTCTACTAATGTTATTTACATATACGATTGTATTATAGTCCATTTCAGGATTTTGTAAAACCTCGGGATATAAATTTTTAAGTTGTAGAGCAACTTTATCAGCAATACCAAATATATAAGCAAACATTAAATACTCATCCCATAGATGTACTTCCATTACTTCTTTAGTATCCATTCTAGAAAACTCTTGTAAATATAATTTTAAACCGTATAACTTCTGTGAATCATTATATATAGTATCATCCATTACATTAGTTTTCTTACATTCAGTCTTATCATGCCTTTTATATATATGACCTGCACTCTTCAAATCATCAATCTTCTCATTAGTAATTCTTTTAAATATACCAAAGAATTTATCGTAATGTTTACGACACCATTTTTCTAATTCTTTAGCTTCTAATATTCCATCGCCAGATGCTTTATACATAATATCAAATAATTCTTGCTCTAATGGATTATCAAATGTTGGATTCATCGTTAAATCAATAGAGCTCTTCTCTTTATTAAAAACACCTTGTTCATTTTTAAAACCAATTTTTTTTTGTCTTACCCATTTTAAAATAATTGCTCCAAAGATATTAGTTTCTTTATAACTGAAATTATTTAACATAACAAGTGCATTAGCATAATAAATATCTTTATTACAAGGAATATCTCTAAACATCATTGTATTTTTCTTATCAATAGTCTTATTATCTTTATATCCATATCCACTTCTAGCAGTAATAATCCATGCTAGTATACCAAAAACAATAAATGGAATAAATGTAGCCACTGAAAATATAAAGCCAATAACCTTCTCCCAAAAACTAGGCTTATACTCATTAGTATCACCATAATCATACTCAAATGTTCCTTCATTTGCCCTATTCAAAACACTATCAAAACTATCATAACCAGATACTCTATAATTAGTATCAAATGTTTCCATTGGAAATTTAACAAGTAAAACTACATAATCACCATTTAATCCACCTTCATTAGACATACTAATTTTACCATCTTTAACATATGCATATCCCTTATATCCATATCCCCATACATCTAACGTATCAGGAAATTTATAATAACTAGTTACATTAACACTAAAATTATCTACACTAACATTAGGCATAAGTGTCCAATATAACACTTGACTATCATTAGTATTAAAAACATAATTAGACACTTTATATTCTAATTTAAAAGTATGCTTTTTCATGTCACTTTTACCAAAGCATAATTCCATACCTTCATTAGAATAATTAATACCATAGTATCCAGCTTTTGCACTAAGTGATTCATTAACATTCCAATCCTTATATGTTAATGCCTTACCATCCATAGATACCTTATAATCATATAATTCTGAACCACCAAGATTATACATTGCTTTATACCATTCAGAACCACCATTAGCTTCAACTACCCAAGTTTCTTCTATATTAGCTATACCATTCTTCTCAATATAAATACTCATATCAACACTATACATATGATCAGCATAAACACTAATAGGCATTACTAAAAGCAAAAACAATAATAAGAAATATTTTTTCATAATATATCTACTCCTTTAATTTATTTCTTGATATTTTATAATTGGGATAATATTTTTCTACCAAATTCCAAAAACTCTTAGAATGATTATGATGAATAAAATGAGATAGTTCATGAACAATAACATAATCTAAACAATCAATATCATACTTAGATAAATTACTATTCAAAGTTACATTATGATTACGAATATTACATACTCCCCACCTAGAAGTCATTTTTCTAATTTTTAAATTAGGAATAGGAATATCCTCAGTAAATTTATTATACCAATATTCTAAATGATTAGAATATACACGTGTAATATCTTTCTTTAACCATTTTTCCAATTCTTTCTTATTTAAAACATATATCTTATCATCAATAATTTCCAAATTAGAAAAACCATAAATTACATTATACTTTTTACCAAAATAATAGAATTCTTCTTCCTTTTCCATCTTTTTAATATCGATATTAATCATCTTTTTAATACTAGAAATATTATCATTA
>CAZZAK010000120.1:0-2309 GCA_964652515.1 uncultured Clostridium sp.
AATGGTAGTGGATTCCAATATCCAATTCCTACATATTCTATTACGAGAAATTTTAATTGGGAAGAAACAGAAAATAATAAATTATTATTTGAAATGACTGCTAAATATGGTACTCCATACTTCTCAAATTATATTAACTCTGATATGGAACCATCAGATGTTAGAAGTATGTGTTGTCGTTTAAGACTTGATTTAAGAGAATTAAGAAAGAAATCTGGCGGATTCTTTGGATCTGGTGAATCAACTGGATCAGTTGGCGTTGTTACTATTAATATGCCAAGAATAGCTTATTTAGCAAAAGATGAAAAAGATTTTTATGATAGACTTACAAGAATGATGGATTTAGCTGCTCGTAGTTTAAAGATTAAGAGAAATGTTATTACTAAATTATTAGATGAAGGATTATATCCATATACTAAAAGATATTTAGGAACATTTAATAACCACTTTTCTACGATTGGTTTAATTGGTATGAATGAAGCATGTTTAAATGCTAAATGGATAGGAGAAGACTTGACTCATGAAGAAGCTCAGGAATTTACTAAAGAACTATTAAATTTCATGAGAGAAAAATTATCTGATTATCAAGAAGAATATGGAGATCTTTATAATCTAGAAGCTACTCCTGCTGAATCAACAACTTATAGATTAGCTAAAAAAGATAAAGAAAAATATCCTGATATTATTACTGCTTCTGATGATGATACTCCATATTATACTAATAGTTCACATTTACCAGTAGGATATACAGAAGATATTTTTGAAGCATTGGATATTCAAGATGAACTTCAAACACTATATACTAGTGGTACGGTATTCCATGCTTTCTTAGGTGAAAGATTAAATGATTGGAAAGCTGCTGCTAATTTAGTTAGAAAAATTGCTGAAAATTATAAATTACCATATTATACATTGTCTCCTACATACTCAGTATGTAAGAATCATGGATATATAACTGGTGAAGTATATAAATGTCCTAAATGTGGACTTGATACAGAAGTTTATAGTAGGATTACTGGATATTATCGTCCTATTAGAAACTGGAATGATGGTAAATGTAAAGAATATGAAATGAGAAAAGAATATAATTTAAAATGTTCTCATTTACCTAAAGAAAAGAAAACAGAAAAAGAAAATATGATTATGTTATTTGGAACAAAGACTTGTCCAAATTGCAAGATGGCTAAAACTGTTTTAGATAAATCTAAAGTTGATTATAAATATATTGATGCTGAAGAAAATGCTGATTTAACAAAGAAATATGGTGTTAAACAAGCTCCTACATTAGTAATACTTAAGGATGGAAAACAAGAGTTAGTTAAGAATTTATCTAATATTAAAAAATATGCTGAAGAGTTTAAAATATAATGTATGATACAATAATTATAGGCTGTGGTCCTGCAGGAATGACTGCAGCCTTATATTTACTTAGAGCAAATAAAAAAGTTTTAATATTAGAAAAAGAGACAATTGGTGGACAAATATCATCTTCACCACTTGTAGAAAACTATCCAGGAGTATCTTCAATTAGCGGAGCAGAACTATCTAATAATATGTATGAGCAAATAGTTAATTTAGGAGTAGAAATAGAATTAGAAGAGGTTATTAAAATAGAACCTGGTAAGGTTAAGAAAGTTATTACTACTGATAATACTTACGAAGCTAAAAGTATTATAATTGCCACTGGAAATAAATACCGATTATTAGGACTTCATAATGAAGAAAATTTAATTGGATCAGGAATACATTTTTGTGTATCATGCGATGGAGCATTTTATAAAGATAAGACAGTAGCAGTTATTGGTGGCGGTAATAGTGCTATTATTAATGCTACATATTTATCAGATATATGTAAGAAAGTGTATGTAATACAAAGAAGCGATAAATTAACTGCAGAAGATGCTTTAATAGAAAGACTAGAACAAAAGAGTAATGTTGAGATAATACTATCTCGTCAAGTTAAAAAAATTAATGGAACTGATTCATTAGAATCAATAGTTTTAGATAATGCTGAAGAGATTAAATTAGATGGAATGTTTATTGCTATAGGACAAGTTCCTCAAAATGATTTTGTTAAAAATATCATCAATTTAGATGAAAGAAATTATATTGATTCAGATGATGCTAAAACAAACGTAGATGGTATTTTTGTGGCAGGAGATTGTCGCCGCAAAAAATATCGTCAATTAACTACAGCATGTAATGATGGAACTAACGCTGCATTAGATGTAATAGATTATTTAGAAAAGTACTAATATGAAGTGAACCCTATTTTAGGCACTTTTAAAAAAAGGGACTTTAGTGTAAAA
>CAZZAK010000121.1:0-2243 GCA_964652515.1 uncultured Clostridium sp.
TTATTAGTATTTAAAATAGCATTATTAATACCAACTAAATCTCTATAAATATAAGGTACATCAGGAAGAATCATATCAACACTTTTACCTAAAGAAATTAAATAATTATACATAGCTAATACAGAACCAATAGCATCACCATCAGGATTTTCATGTGTAAGAAGTACAATACTTTCTGCTTCATCAATAATTTCAAATAAATCATTCATTATGTATATCCTCTATAATATTTTCTATTTTTTTACCATAATCAATAGATTCATCAAAAACAAATTTTAATTCTGGCATTTTTCTTATTTTAATTCTATTACATAATTCACTACGTATATAAGAACTAACCTTATTTAATTTATCACATACTTCTTTCTTATTATCATCTAACGTTGTAAAATATACTTTAGCATATGATAAATCACTAGTTATTTTAACAGCAGTAATAGTTACAAAGCCAACATCAACATACTTAACATCATTATTTATAACACTACTTATCTCTATCATAAACTGTTCATTTAATCTATCTAACTTTACGCTCATAATTTCCTCCTAAAAAATTACCTACTTTTATGACTTTCTTTATCAATATCATAAATTATTTCTATAGGAATATCATAGTAACCAAACAATATTAAAGGATGATCAAAAGATAACGGTAAATCCAATCCATGATTCCTATAGTATAGTCCAATATTTATTAAATCAGTTTCATTCCTAGTAAACTTATCACTATGAGAATTAATAAAATCTTTAGTATAGTTAATTCTTTTTTCAATAAGCTGTTTCAGACTAACGTTATTAGTATCACCAGAATCAAGAATTTCCTTCCCTTTAGATTTATTAATTATAGCCTTTCTCTTACCGACCTTTACACCAGTCAAAAACAATTCATTAGTAAATTCCATAGGAACAGAAATACCATTCGCTCCGTAATAAATACCTACATCTCTTAATGCATCTTTTAAATCAGTAGTATAACCAAACCTAGGTAAAAAACTATATACAAAAGCATTACTACTATCAGTAACAGCCCTAGCATATTTAGAAGCACATATCATTTCTTCCCTAGCTGATCTATATTTATCATATTTAGTACTCATTTTCTTATCACCTACATTACAAAATACTATCTACCTTTTCTATTTTTACTATCTTTATTATCATAATTATCACTCATAGTATCATTATGATAGTATCCCAAAAGAATAAAAGGATGAGAAAAAATAGTTGGTACTTGAACACTTTTAAATTTAAGGAGTTGCCCCAAATTTAATAGTATTATTTCATCATCAGACATCTCATTATTATGTCTAGCTAAATAATCACCTATAACTTTATTAAGGTTATTTAAATTAATCTTCTTATCTATATACTTTCTTTTAATATTAATAAACTCAGAATCATAATTATTATAACCTTCTAAAGTGCAATTACATCTAAAACGTTTTGGTAATTCTAAATCTAATGATTTAAAAAACATACCTACAAGCTGTAACTCCCTCTTAGTTAAAAACATTTCAAAATCATTTATAATAGAATCCTCCACAAAATCACCATTATATCTTAATCCACGTATTCCCTTATTAATTTTTATAACCTTAACAGAAACATTTTTACCGTTCTTGAAAGCACCTTCGTCAAATTTAGGATCTAATAATAAATGTCCTTCAACAAAAGAAGTAATAATGCTATCATAAATAGTACCAGTTTCAGTTAAAATATCGTCAATAGGATACATATTTCTATTTAATAAATATCTATATAGACAAATAGCAATATTATATGAATCAGAATACTCTTTTGGCATAGTTTTTGGAATTAATAAATCCCTCTTAATTCCTTTTTTACCCGCAGTATCAGCATTAATAATCCTAGCTGTTAAATAATAACGATATAATACTTTATCTCTTTGTCTCCAAGGTTTAGTATCATGTTTCGGAGCCATTATCTCTTCACCTCTACTATTTCATAAGCTTCAATAATATCCCCCTCTTTAATATCATTAAAGTTTTCAATAGTAATACCACATTCAAGACCTTGCTTAACTTCTTTAACTTGATCTTTTTCTCTTGCTAATGAATTAATATTACCATCATATATAACAATACTATCACGAATAATTCTAGCCTTAGAATCTCTCTTAATAATACCATCATTTACATAAGAACCAGCAATAGTTCCTACTTTATAAAATTTAAATAATTTTCTAACAGTAGCAGTATCAATTCAATAGTCATTAATAATTA
>CAZZAK010000122.1:0-1997 GCA_964652515.1 uncultured Clostridium sp.
TATAACAGTATGAAGTTCATCAATAAATATTATTATTTTTTCTTTATGTTGTAGTTCTTTATATAGTAACATCATTCTATTCTCACCATCATATTCTCCAACAAGAGCAGGTGTACTCATTTTATATACTTGATAACCTTTTAAGACATCCGGCATATCATTATGTTGCATACGATAAGCTAGCCCTTCCACAATAGCTGTTTTACCTATACCTGGTTTACCTACTAAAACGGCTGATTTTTCTGGTGTTAATAGTACCATAACTAGTTCTTTTAGTTCTTTATTTCTTGCTATAGCAGGATTAGTTATATAATTCTTTTTAGTTAAATTTTCTCCATATTTTTCTAATATGCTTACTTGTTCTTGTTCATTCATTTTATCACCTATTATTCTAAAAATAATTTATTTATCTCTTTCTTTATTTCTTCTAATGAGGTTTTTTCTAAAATCTTTGATAATTTTTGATTTTTCTTATATAGTTCTAATTTTTCTTCATAGAAATATAATTTATTTTCTATATTTTTAATCATTTTATGAATAGCATTTCTACTTATACCATCGTTTTCACTAATTTCTTGTAATGATAAATTATTAAAATAGTATTCTTCAAAATAATATCTTTGTTTATCATTAAAAAGATTACTATAATAATCATATAGTATTATTAAATAATCTCTATTTTTCATAATTGCATCCTAAAAATCATATAGAATAAAGCTATTCCTATTAATAGTATACCTATAATATATAATCCATATAATAATAATTTATATTTCATTTCTTTTATTCCATAGGCTACACCAAATAATAATAGTGATAACATTAACATAGTAGCTGGAAAGAATATTAAATTATTAATGGCTAATATTCCTAAAACTATTACTACAAGTAAAACAATTCCACAAAATATTTTTATACTTTTTTTCATATATATCTCCCTTTTTATAAATCTTTAAATAATCCATAAATATATTTTTCTGGGTCAAATATTTCTAGATCATTAACACCTTCACCTAGTCCTACATATTTGACAGGTATTCCTATTTCTTCTTTAATGCCTAGTACTATTCCACCTTTAGCTGTTCCATCTAATTTAGTTAGAACAATACCGGTTATATCAGTTATTTCTTTAAAAGCTCTAGCTTGATTGATGCCATTTTGTCCAGTAGTGGCATCTATTACTAATAATGTTTCATGTATATCATTAGGTGTTACTTTATCTATTACTTTATTTATTTTAGATAATTCTTGCATTAGATTATTCTTATTTTGTAGTCTTCCTGCTGTATCAATTAGTACTAAGTCATATTCTTCTTTTTTAGCTTTATCTAGTCCATCAAATATTACAGAACTAGGGTCTTTATTTAAAGAAGATACTACAGGAATATCTATTCTTTTACCCCATTCTTCTATTTGTTCTATTGCCCCAGCACGGAAAGTATCTCCAGCAATTAGTAATACTTTATGCCCTTTTTCCTTATATCTAGAAGCTATTTTACCAATAGTAGTAGTTTTTCCTACTCCATTCACCCCGACAAAAAGAATTGTAGTTAATTTATCTTTTTCAAAATGTATTTTACTATCAATAATAGAATCATTAACGTACATGGCAAATAGTTCATCCACTATTACTTCTTTTAAATCGTCACTATTAGTAATGCTTTCTTTTTTAACTCTATCTTTTAATAAGTCAACAAACTTCATAACGGATGATACTCCAATGTCAGCCATTATTAAAATATCTTCTAATTCACTAAAGTAGTCTTCATTAATAAATTTATATTTCTTAGATAGATTATTTAATGATGAAATGAATTCCTTTCTAGTTTTTTTTAGTCCATTATCATACTTTTCTATATTTTCATTATTATCTTTTTTAGTAAACTTTTCTTTTATTTTGGAAAATAATCCCATATATACCTCCTAGCTGTAATTATCTATGATATATTCTTTTATTTTATAATGCAGCTAAATTTACAGCAATTTCAAGTCTATCT
>CAZZAK010000123.1:0-1912 GCA_964652515.1 uncultured Clostridium sp.
GTTTCTTTTACATTTTTATTCTTAATAATTTTTTCAGCATAAGAATATCCTTTATTCATAAGATAATAAATATAAGCTACCTCTTTATTAATAGAATTAATTTCTTCTTCTGTTATTCTTTCTCTCATCAATTTATCTATATCATTATCTGTTAATTTTCTATTTTTCTTTTTTTCCCATTCCTTATCGGTAATTCTTTTCTTACATTTAGAATAGTTTTCACTACAATAAAAATCTCTTAACATTCTATCAGTTAATTTACTATAGTCTATTTCTAACTTATCACTAATTAAATATGCTAATTTTATCTCATCAGATGCCTTAACACCTGGTTCTTTCTTATAATAAATAGTTTTAATAGCAACGTTATCTACTAATAAATTATAATTCCTATCATATATTCTTCCACGGGGTGCACTACCTGATGTTACTTCAACTTCCGTAGCATTAGAAAGCATTGCCTGATATTCATTTCTTTTAATTATTTGTAAATAAAATAATCTAATTAATATAATAGAAAATAAGAAAAGAATAATAATACTCAATAATTTATATCTTTTTAAAGTAATTTCTTCCGTATCTTCTCTTATCTTATCTTTCTTATTTATTGGTTTAGATGATGAATTTTTTTTATTTAATATTTTTTTCTTAGTACTATTATTAATATATTTATGTTTAATAATACTCATATATTCACCATCCTCTCATTATTATTATATCATTATTTTTATTTTTAATCATAAAATATTATAAGGTGATATTATTGAATAAATTATTAATTTACAAGTATATAAATAATCTATCTAAAGAAGATATTTTATATTATACAAAGAATAAATTAAATTATCCTTTAAAAGATTCTGAATTAGATATAATATACTTGTATATAAAAAGATATTATAAAGAAGTATTATCAGGTAATTATACGGATATACTAAATAGTCTAAAAGAAAAAATAAGACCAGAAACTTATACTATAATTCTAAATTTATTAGATCAATATAAAGGATTTATTCATTAATTGCATTTCTAACATAATTAAGTAAATTATCACAAGCGAACTTATCTCCAATTAAAGTAATAGAGAATGTTTTATATCCTATTCTATTAATACTAGTACCACAGTGATAGAAAATAGTATTATCTAATATAAAATATCTATCATGAAAGTTATTACTATATATAACTGATAAATTATGATATTCCAAATTATATTTATCTATATCTTGTTTAGTTAGTAGATTATCTTTTTTAGTAATAACAATTACTCTAACACTTAATCTCTTTATAATATCTAATATTGTTGGATCTGCATAATTATCCACGATTATTAATTCATCCTTAGCTTCATTAAATATCTTATATACCTTATAATAAGCATCGAACATTTTACCATGAAAGTATATCTCTGTTTCTTTTTTCTTCTCATCAAGCTTATCAAATGATTCGGTTAGTAAACTTATTTTATTATCATGTTCTAAAACTAAATTATTAATATATTTTTGTTCTATTAAACCATTTGATATATACTTACGCATGACTACAAAAGCGCGCATAATATCAACACTAATTTTAGAAGCAATCTTTGTTCTTAAAATGGTGGCTAGCATAGCTACACCCTGTTCAGTAAATGCACAAGGTAATTTTCTTACTCCGCCATAACTATTTACACTTGAAGTCCCAACTTGGGACTTCAAGTTATCGTATTCAAACTTTGATAATTGAAAATAAAAATCTTCTGGGAATCTATCTAGATGCCTACCAACAGCCTGATTAATGGTTTTTGTCCCATTAGCACATTCATATAATTTAGCCAAATCAGAATCTAGCATTACTTGCTTTCCTCTAATTTCATATATCATATTTTCTATTTTAATTTCATCTTTAACTATAATTTCATTCATAACATTTT
>CAZZAK010000124.1:0-1852 GCA_964652515.1 uncultured Clostridium sp.
CCACATTTAGAAGCTAAATAAGAGTCATCTAAACTATGTTCCATACCAGATTTAATTCCGTGTGATATACATGGAGCATATGCTATAACAATAGAAGGTCCCTTATGTTCACTTGCTTCTTTTAATACTTTTAAGTATTGTTCTTTATTATAACCTATATTAACACATGCTACATATACATGAGGATAACACATAGCCATTCTAGCTAAATCTTTCTTATAATTTGTTTTACCAGTAGAAGTAAATGAAGCTATAGAACCAATATTAGAAGATTTTGATGATTGACCACCAGTATTAGAATATACTTCTGTATCAAGAATTAAGATATTAATATTCTCGTTAGTAGACAGTACATGGTCTAACCCTCCATATCCAATATCATAAGCAAATCCATCTCCTCCAACAATCCATACGGATTTAGGAATAATAGCATCCTTTAAAGTATTAAGTTCAGGATATTTAGAATAATCAATATTTTCATATACTTTTTTACAAATATCATAATTATCCATATTATTAAGCCATTCCTTAAATAACGGATTCTTTTCTTTTTCCATAATAGATTTAATTCTATTACGTTTTAAGGAGATACCTTCTAATATACCCAATCCATATTCAGAATTATCTTCAAAAAGTGAACTAGCCCAAGGAATACTATAAGGTGTTGATGGAGCACTAGCACCATATATTGAAGAACATCCAGTAGCATTAGCAATCATTAAATTATCAGGAAACATCTGTGTTAAATTCTTAATATAAGCAGTTTCTCCACAACCAGCACAAGCCCCAGAAAATTCAAACTTAGGACTCTCAAAACCAAGTGACTTAACATTACACATCGGAAATTTATAATCTTTCTTATTCTCTTCTAAATATAAGAAATCATCTTCTTTAAATATATTCTTATCATAAGGTTTCATATCTAAAGCATTCTTTGGACACATATTAGCACATAATCCACAACCAGTACAATCTTTATAAGAAATACCAATAGCATAGTTATAGTCTTTTGGCATAATAGAAGGAATACTCTCAACCTTATTATCATCTTTTGGAAGTAAATAAGGCCTAATAACACCATGAGGACATACAAATGAACATTGATTACACTGAATACAATTTTCTGGTATCCACATTGGAACATTTTCAGCAATATCTCTTTTCTCTATTTTAGTAGTTCCCCCAGGATATATACCATCACGCCTATCAAGAAAAGCACTAACAGGTAACTTATCACCATGTAATAGTCCAATTGTTTCCATAAATGATAATTTATCATTTTCTTTATATTCTAATTTACTATTATCTGGTACATTTACTTTATGCAAGTATTCTATAGAATTATCTACTACTTTATTATTAATTTCTATAACATCATTACCCTTTTTCTTAAATCTCTTAGTATTATTCTCTTTCATAATCTTAATTACTTTAGAAATATCCATAATATTAATAACTTTAAATATTATAGTTTCCATACAAGTACTAATCTTATTCTTTAAACCAAGATCACTAACTATCTTATATGCATCAATAGTATACATTGTAATATTTTTCTTACTAAGTAAATATTTAATTTTATTAGGTAGTGTCTTAAATAACTCATCATCATTCATTTTAGTATTTAATATTAAAGTACCATTATCCATAATATTATCTAAAATATCATATTTATAAATATATTCTTCTTTAGAAACTACTACTAAAGAAGGATTATCTACATAATAAGGACGATATATCTTACTATCAGCAATTCTAATATGACTTCTAGTAACACCACCACTCTTTTTAGAATCATATTGAAAATATCCTTGAACAAAGTTATCAGTATAGTCTCCAATAATTTTTAATA
>CAZZAK010000125.1:0-1806 GCA_964652515.1 uncultured Clostridium sp.
GATATGGTCATCCAAATAAAGAAGTATTAGATAATTTAGAAAATTTCAAAATATATAGGACAGATCAAGATGGAAGTATTATGTTCAAAATTAAAAATAATAAAATAAACATAGAAACATGTGCACCATAGAAAGGAGCAATATGAAAGATAATTATTACGAAAAAATAAAGAACAATTTAATTGATGATGAAATATATTCAAGAGTTAAGGATTATTCAAAAGAAAAGCATAAAGTTGAAACATATTATAAAAATGGTAGCTTATTAGATAAAGCAGGAAGTCGTTATGGGGAAAGTATTATTAAAGAGTATTCTAATAAGTTGATTGCTGAAGTCAATAAAAAGTATAATGAAAGAACGCTTAGAAGAATGAGACAATTTTATAGGAAATTTAATAATTTAAAATGGTCGACATTGTCGACCAAATTAAGTTGGAGTCATTATACTGAATTATTACCTATTAAAGATGATAATGAAATGCTATATTATTTTAATTTATGTGTTAATCAGAATATAGATGTGCGTAGTTTAAGAGAAAAAATTAAGAATAAAGAATATGATAGAATACCATTAGAAACAAAAAATAAGTTGATGATTATAGATAGCGTTGAAGTAAAAGATTTAGTGCCAAATCCTATTTTAATCAAAAATAGGAATAATATAGAAGTGGCTACGGAAAAAGCATTGCATCATTTAATATTAGAAGATATTGAATCATTTATGAAAGAACTTGGGAATTCGTTTAGTTTTATAGGTAGTGAATATAAAATTAAAGTAGGTGAAAGGAATCATCGTATTGATTTGTTATTATTTAATATAAAATATAATTGTTACGTTGTAGTAGAATTAAAAGTATCGGAATTTAAAGTAGAATATATTTCACAAGTACAAAAGTATATGAATTATATAGATAAAAATATAAAAGAGATAAATCATAATAATACAATAGGTATACTTATTTGTAAGAAAGAAAACAGATTTGTAATAGAATATTGTTCAGATGATAGAATTGTAGTAAGAAAATATGAACTTGTGTGATATAATGTAAATGAAGTGTGGTAATATAATAATATTAAATCATAAAAATATATTATAGAGAGGAGAAAATAAATGAATATAGAAGTAGGAAAGATTTATAAACATTATAAAGGAAAACAAGTAAAAGTAATTTGTAAAGGATTAGATGCAGAAACAAAAGAAGAAATGATAGCAATCGAAGAATTAGAAGAATCTCAAGGTTATCCGAAAGGTCAAATTTGGTTTAGAAGTACGAAAGACTTTTTTGACATAGTAGATAAATATGATCAAAAATATAGATTTGAATTATTAGATAATATAGATGAACAATAATTATCATTATTAAAAATGGTTAAGCTTTACAACCATTTTTTCTTTGCATAAATCCGTATGCATAAACATATATCACCACATGGGGACTTTGATCATATGGGCGAAGCTATTAACTTAGTTAATAATTTCAAAGTAGAGAAAGTAATACTTAATTGTGGAGAGTTTAATGATTTAGAACAAGAATTAATTAAAGTTTTAGATAAGAAAAAAATAAAATATTATTCATGTATTAAAGAATTAAATATTGATAACAACAAATTATATTTTCTTCAAACAAAACTCTATGATAACGAGAATGATAACAGTAATGTTATTTATACAGAACTAAATGGTTATAAGTTTATGTTTATGGGTGATGCTGGAGTTACTACTGAAAAAGAAATAATAAATAAATATAATCTTACTAATATTGATGTACTTAAAGTAGGACATCATGGAAGTAAGACAAGTAGTGG
>CAZZAK010000126.1:0-1614 GCA_964652515.1 uncultured Clostridium sp.
GTTGAAAAAAATTTGTAAGTTCTGCAATGGTTTGCTCTGTCATAATAAAAAATCTTCCTTCATTTTTTTTAACTTATAGAAGGGAGGTACCAAGCGATTGCTGAGGCGAAACCAACATGGAAAATGTTTAAAATGGGCCCATGAATGGACTATGCCACCCCATGAGTGGACCTTTTTAAACCGATGCCCATGCCATGGTATAAAAAAAGTAGCATCACTGCTACATTTCATTCTTAAATGGCAAGTTCTTTATTAACGTTTGCATAAAAATAGGGATAAAACATGATTGCATATTAATTATAAGATTAATTCTATTTCCGGTGTATAATAAAATCAATAAGAGGTGTTATTATGGATAATAAAAAATATTTGGAAACCACATTAAAAATTAAAATAGATAGACCATTTGGTACTAAACATCCTAAACATGGATTTATTTATCCCGTTAATTATGGTTATGTTCCAAATACTATTAGTGGAGATGGTGAGGAACTTGATGCATATTTACTTGGAGTATTTGAACCAGTTGATGAATATGAAGGAGATTGTATAGCAATTATTCATAGAACAAATGATAACGATGATAAATTAGTTGTAGTACCTAAAGGAAAGGATTATTCAGATGATGCAATTAATGCTTTAACAGAATTTCAAGAACAGTATTTTGAACATATAATAATTAGAAAAGTAAAAACACTAACAAAATAGTTAGTGTTTTAAAATCCAAAATGGCAGGATATTATAAGAAATTTACAACTTACTATCTATGCTTTCTAGATATTCTTTCAGTTACTTTATTAATTGTATCTTCTGTTGGACGTAAGTATTCGTTCATACTAATTCCGTATTGTTCTTGTAATTCTTCTTCTGATACATCCTCGAGTATACCAATCAAATCAATCAATTGTTCAGAATAATGATTAACAGAAACACTATTATTAAAACTACTTAGACTACTATTAATATCGTAATCTCTTTCTTCTGGATTAGTAAATTCTTTAAATTCCATAATACACCTCTATATAACTCCGAAAGTTGGAGTAAACATCTAAATGGCACGAGTAGTTATCGGTTGTGAAACTACTATTGTGCATTTCAACTGCTATAAATAATATATCATAGATCAATATTTTAGTAAATAGATTGATATACCATTTAAAATTAATTTAAAGGCTCATATAAACAAGTTAATAGTAAATATGAAGAAATATACTAGTTTTTTCTTTTATTAAAAAATGGCATATAAAAATGAGAATTCATCCATATGTACGGTGTGAACATGTGGATAGTGAATACCTTCAAACCGTATAGATATAATAAATACTATTATAATAAAGATAAAGTAGATAAACGAATTATTGAATAATGCTATTTTGAACCTATTCAAAACTAACCTATATACTAAATACTAATATAGTAAAGATAAAAAAGATAAAAGCACAAGTGGGACATTAAATTTAATTTTCTAAATAATTATATAAAGTTATCCCATGCCTAATCCCACTAATTTTTGTTGAAATATAAATAAAAACTACAATTATAATCCCACAACGGTGGGACAATTTTGCAAGTGCGAAATAAGTTTGATATCACACTTTTCCTTATGAAATAAGG
>CAZZAK010000127.1:0-1526 GCA_964652515.1 uncultured Clostridium sp.
AGTAATTGTATTTTGCATATTAGCAAATTCAACATTTAATTTTGTAAAATCCATATTATTTAATTCTCCTTTCATAAATCTTTTATAAATATTTTTTTATGATATATTAAAATTTCTTTTGTTTTTAACCCATTTTCAACAATCCAATATTTTGCTCCCCAAAAATTACGCCAAATAATTATGAATTTACTTTTCATTGCTATCTTTCCATTTCATTTTCACAAAATTCATAATCATCATTATCAACTGCTTCAAGAATATCATTCCACTTTGCATCTTCCATTTCTTCTAATGATACATTATGTTCTATATAACATTCAGTTAAAAAATCACTTATTCGTGCTGGTGAAAATTTGTAATATTCATCTTTTATATAAGCATAATGTGATAGTTCTTTAAGTCTTTCAACCTCATTATCACTTATTTCATAATCATTATTTCTTGCTATATCATATATAGAATCATATATAGCATAAACTGTTAAATTATTTTTATCTTCTCTTGATAGTCTTTTGTACATTTCTAATGTGTTCACGATTTTCCTCCTCTCTTGAACATCTACCTGATACTACACAAGCAGAGTAAATAAAAAGCAACAGGAATAATCCTATTGCACCAAATATAATTACTAACATATTATTTTTCCTCACTTTTGTTATTTTTCTTCAAATTACTATATGTTGTTTTTAAATCTTTTGATGATGAATAAATTGATTTAACAACATCATCAATTTTCCAATAATGCTTTGGTAAATATTTTCTAGCATAAAAATATTCTTTGCATATTTTAGAAATATCACACACTATGTGATAAAGTTTAATTTCATCTTCATCTTTTATCATAATATTCTCCTTTCATTGCATAAAAAAAGACTAGATATAATATCTAATCAACTATTTAAACTTTATAAATAATTATTCCTGACTATTCGTATCTACAAACAATTCAATCTTACCACAATTTGAACACACTCTTGCTTTAACCCTCTTTGTAGTATTATTGTCTCTCTCTTTTTCCTTTCCAAATAAACCTTTTGAAACTGTTTTACCATTAACATAAGTAAGATATATTTGTTCTTCAAAGCTAACTCCACCAACATAATCCGTATGTAAGTTTGTTTCTTCTATCATTTCAACATTACATCTTTCACATTTTACCATATTTAAAACTCCTTCTAACTACATTTTTATTCTATCTATATTATCGATTAGTGATTCATTATAAACAGTAAAATTATTCATAGCATCTTCAAAAGATGAATAAACTTTTTTCTTTGTTTGATATAATTCTGCAAATACTTCAACACCTGTATCAATTTTCTTTATTATATATTCTAAACTATATAATTTGAATTTTACTTCGTTAGAAGTATTGAATAAGTTTTCTAATTCTTGATAACTCATATTAATCACCAACTTATAATTTAATTATAGCACATTTTTACTTACTTTTCTCATCATAATTAAATAACTTACTAAATTCCTGTGATGCTTTTTCCATTTCATAATTTATATTTTTTAATGCC
>CAZZAK010000128.1:0-1520 GCA_964652515.1 uncultured Clostridium sp.
AGCAAAAGAAGAAAACAAGATGAGAATTAATATGATAACTGATTTAAATATAGGAGTTACTGGGTTTGACACACTAAATCCAATACTTAGTAATAATATAGATACACAATATATTTCTAAATTAATATTTGATCCATTATTAGATATTACAAAAGATTTCAGGATAGAAAATTGCCTTACAAAAGAGGTATCAAAACTTAATTCCAAGACATATTTAATAAAGTTAAAAGATGATATATATTTCCATGATGGCTCAAAATTTACAGCTCAAGATGTAATATTTACAATAGAAAGTTTAAAGAATAACAATATAAATTCAATATACAAGGAAAATGTTAAAGACATTGAAAGTATGCAAAAAATCGATGATTATACTTTAAAAATAAGTTTAAATAAAGAAATAGAATTTTTTGAATACAGACTTTGTATTCCGATACTTTGTAAAAATTCTTATGATGAAAACACATTAGAAAGTAAAACAAATCTTCCTAATGGAACAGGTAAGTATAAAGTTGAAAGTGTAGATGATAAAGTAATAAAACTTGCTATATCAGAAAGAAATACAAGTTCAAATATAAAAGAAATTAATGTTTATATTGCAAGCAGTATAAAAGATTTATATGATGATTTTATAAAAGAGAAGACAGATTATATAATAACAAGTAATATAGAGTATGAGAAATATTTAGGAGTTTTTGGATATAATGTTATTCAAGTTACAGGAAGGAAATTTGATTATTTAGTATTAAATAATAATAATAGATTTTTATCAGATAAAGATGTTAGAAAGGCTATTAATTATGCTATTGATAGAAACAGTATAAATTACAATATATATAACAATAAATACTATATATCTAATTTCCCATTAGAATATGGAAGCTATTTATATGATAGTAATCAAACTGATAGTTTTAATACAAATAAAGCTAAAGCTATATTAATAGATAGTGGATGGAGAAGCTATAATAATTCATGGATAAAAAATGGAAAAGTATTAAGGCTTAATTTAATTACTAACAGAGAAAATGACGATAGAAGTAGAATTTCTAAAATGATAAAAGAGCAGTTAGAAGAAATAGGAATTAAAATAGATATTATGGAAGTAGATAAATATAGCTATGATAGATATTTAAAGAATAAAAGCTATGATATGTTACTTACAGGGAATATAGTTCCTAGTTATCCAAGCTTAAATACGTATTTTGGAGATGATAATTTATCAAATTATAACAATGAGTATATTGGGGAGATCCTGACGGATATAGAAAACATTGATAGTAAGGAGGTGCTTAAAGAAAAGTATTTAAAAATTATAGATATATATAATGAAGAAATACCATTTATTAGTTTATACTTTGATAATATGTTTATAATTTCAAATAAAAATTTAAAAGGAGATTTATCTTGCAATTGGTTTAATTTTTTTTATAATATACATAATTGGTAAAAAATAAAAAAATAAATATTAATAAAAAATAAAAAAATATTAATTTTAGTATTGACAAAATAAAATAATA